>JANQGB010000952.1 GCA_028277545.1 Phycisphaerae bacterium
ACTGACAGCCCGCTCCCGGTGCCGCTGACCTACATTGATGTCACCGACGCCAATTGCAGCGGTAACCAGGAGGGCGACTGGATCGACCTGAGCTTCGATCTCGACGCCCTGGGCGACGCGGGCAGAATCATCGGCTGGACAGCCGAAGGCGGAGACGGCACCCTCGATGCCACGGGCCTGGGCGACGGGCAAAACCGAGGCGTGCTGGCCGGCCTGGTGCTGGTGGTGGAGGACACGGACACGACCAGCGACTATCTCGAGTTCCTGGTCGACAGCATCGAGTTTGACGCGCCCTTCGGTGACCCGACCATCGCTCCGCGGCTGGGCACGCCGATCATCCAGGGCGATGTGCTGGTGAGGGTGAACGACGTTCTGTCATCCGCCACCGACGTGCAACTCGAGATCGATCGGGCGACGGTTCCGGCGCCTACCGACTGCAACACCGATGGCAACGTCGACCTCGTCGACTTCGAGGAGTTTCAGGCCTGCATGTTCGGCCCCACCGGCGTAGTAGCGGGGGGCTGCGGGTGCTTCGACTACGACGCCAGCGGGCATGTGGACCAGATGGACTTCGCCATACTGCAGATCGGTTTCAGCAATCCGTTCACGGCGGACGAGGTGTACAACAGGGCTCCGGGCGGTGACCTCTTCATCGACATGCCCGCGGTGCCGCTGGCCGAGCCGCTGGCTATCGGCGATCGCGTCCGCGCCCGTCAGACCAATCCCGCAGGAACCAGTGATGGATCGATTCTCATCCAGGTGAATCCGCCGGCTGCCTTCAGCCTGACGCTGGCCCTGGACGAGGACGGCAACTGCGGCGTGGCGCCGGCCGATTTCGAGTGGGTCGGTGCGACCAGCATCATCGGCACCGCCGGCACCCAGGGCAAGCCGGTCTTCGTGAAGAACGGCGTGTGGCAGAAAGTCGAGTTCTCCCTGATACCCGGCGTGGAACCTGTAATCGACTTCGCCGGGGGCAACGGATTGCTCCAGCCGGATGGCGGCGATTACAACATCGACTCCCTCTTCTTCACGATCGACTCGACTGCACCCAGCGTCGGACCTTACGACGTGTTCCTCGATCATGTCTTCGTCACCACGGCGGAGAACGAGGAGGTCATCATCGCGGACGCCGAAAGCTTCAATCCGTTCCCCAACTTCCGAGGTCAGAGCACGTCGGTCGGCAACTCCAGTACGCTGTCCACCCTGACCAGCTTCGACGGCGGCCAGGCCAACCGGATCCAATGGGAGTTCCCGGACACCGCCACGCTGAACACTTGCGCGCCGTTCAGGCCTTGTGTGCCGTTTGACGACACCGTGAAGGCCGTAGGCGTGTGGCTGTTGGTGGAGGACGTGCGCACCAACGGGCTGCCGCTGCCCGAGATTCTGGGCCCGGTGGTCGGCGACGTACCCTTCGTGACCGTCATGAACATCGACGATGCGGCGACGGGCGTTGACCTGCTGGTAAATGGTGAAGTAGCCGGCCACGTTGACCTCGGCAGAGTAACGCAGGTGGACATCATGCCGGAGGTGACGCTGAATATCGGCGACTCGATTTCAGCGGTGTACACCACCGACACCGACACCAGTGACCTGGCCTATCCGCGCGGGGTGACCATTCCTCCGGCGCCCGCGGTGCAGGGCCCACTGGTCGAGGGCATGACCAACGTGACGGTGACCGGCCTACTGGACCTGGGCAGCGCCTCGGCCAGCGCCGTCACCCTCTACGACGGCGAGTCGGTGCTCACGTCCGTGGACCCGGCCGGTGCCAGCAGCGTGATCATCGAAGTCTCCCCCGCGCTCGCCGTGGGCCAGCAGATTTCCGCCTCGCAGACCGTAAATGAACTGGAAAGTGTCCGGTCCGCTCCGGTTGGCGTGGGCACTGGCGAGATCGTCTGCGTGGTCATCAACGAGGTGGTCTACGACGACACCGGCGCGGACGATGACCGCGAGTACGTCGAGTTGTATAACGCCGATCCGGAACCCGTGGACATCTCGGGCTGGACGGTGCGGGCCTCGGATACCGCCGCCCCGCCGGGCGACGACAATCCCGACTACGTGATTCCGGGCTCGACCGTGTTGCAGCCGGGTGACTTCTACGTCCTGGGTGATTCCGGCGTTCCCAACGTGGACCTGGTCTTCCCCGGAGTCGCTGGCGAGGGCGACCTGGAGAACGCCAACGAGGCCCTGGAGCTGTTGGACGAGAACGGAGTCGTCGTCGACACCTTCATCTATGAGCTCAACAAGGGACCTGTGGCCGTCTCGCCGGCCGAGGGCGGGCAGGTCGGCAACTCGCAGTCCTACGACGATCACGCCTCGTCCTGGTCGCGGTGGT
>JANQGB010000953.1 GCA_028277545.1 Phycisphaerae bacterium
CGATCCCGCAACTGCAGGATGCGCTCGACGGCGTAGTCCACCATCACGAGCACTGGGACGGCTCGGGTTACCCAGACGGACTGGAAGGTCCGGCCATTCCGCTACAGGCCCGTGTCATTCAGGTCGCTGACATCTTCGACGCCCTGACGTCGACCCGGTCCTACCGCAAGGCGTTCGACTGGCAGAAGGCACTGTCCATTCTCTGCGAGGAAGCGGGTACGACGGTGGATCCGCATCTGATCGGCATCTTTGACGACCTGGTGCGCCGGATGGTTGAAGAGCAGCCAGGCAAGCTCGAGGCGATCATGGCCATCCGATCCGACGGGGGCGACTCGCCGGTGGGCGCCCTGGTGCCCCAGCATGGCGATTCGACAACCGGGCCGTCCACATCACCGACAGGAGACGCCTGACGTGAGCATGACTTTGATACTTCCCTGGTTGCCGATCGTACTGTCTGTGGCCGTCGGCTCGCGCCTGATGGATAAGGCACGCGGGCTTGGGCTGGGCGTTCTGGGCGCACTGTTCTGGCTGGCCCTGGTGCAGGCGACGGCAGGCCCCGGCGTCTTCGCGGATAGCCGGCTACTTGCTTCCCTGGCACTCGGGGCGATTGCCATAGTGGCGGTTGGCGTCTGGTCCGGCCACGTGGCTAGCTCGTCCTCGCCGGAGCAACGGCAGAATCGCTCACCATCTGGCGGCGCCGTAGCAAACAAGAACAGCCGTTACGCGCCGGTTGCAGAAACACTACTGCGTTATGACGACTGGCTCGAAGCCTATCGCCACGCACCGGATCCCTGGCCTGAGTTTGGGGAGTTCCTCCGCAGCAGTTTGTACGACCTCTGCGGTGCGACGCATGTCAGGCCCTATCGAGTACTCAGCGAAGGCGACTGCCTTCTGCCACTGCGAGAACTTCAGCCAGGTGACACCTCCGACATCATGCCGGCCCGGCAGGGCATTCTCGGCCACGTCGTAACTTCCGGTGTTTCGTTCGTCGCCGGCGACCAATCGCATGGCAAACTGGTGGACGATCTCGCCAACGAATCTGACGAAGACATAGCCTGGTGCTTCGCCGTCAAGCAGGGAGGTAGGCGAATCGGCGTAGTCCGAGTGGGCATCCTGCCTGCAGAGTCCCTGGGCGACCAGCGCCTGCTCGATATGGCCGAGCGGCTGGCTTGTCATTTCTGGACGTTGCTGGCCCAAGCGTGCCGCACGCGGGCAGCCGAGACGATTGATCCAGCCTCGGGGCTGCTGGTTCGCGAGGCCTTCCTGCAGGAGGCGGAGCGGGCGCTGGCCGCGTCCGAAGGCCAATCGGAGCCGGCGGCGGTGGCCGTTATCACCTTGGAGGGTATCCGGGCTCTGGCGGACTGTGGGAACTGGGAGCGGGCCGACGGGTTGATCACCGCGGTCGCCAGGTTGCTGAGGGAGTGTCTTCGCAGCGATGACTGTCTGGGGCGATTCGACGATTCACGCTTCATCATCCTCCTGCGTCGAGTGGATTCCGCGCTGGCCACGCTGATTGTCAACCAACTGGTCGGCAAGCTCACGGCCTTGTGCAAACAAGAGATGGCTGCCAATGAGGGCACCGATTACGCCAGCTCCCTCAACGTGCGTTGTGGTATTTCCGGGACGGGCACCGAGCATCCCACATTGGTGACGCTGGTGTCTCGAGCGATCGCCCAGTGTCACGAGGCCCGGCGGTCTGTTGTTCCAGTCGCCAGCGATCTGGAGGCAGGCAATACGCCGGCGACGTCTGAGGACGAGGCCTCTCTGGAACGGAGCGGTGCGCAGACGGCATGAAGATCGAGCGCCAGGAAATCGGGACGGTTGAACTGGTCAGCCCCCAAGGCGTTCTCTCGGAGGACGACGCGGAGGAGTTTTCCGCGCTGCTGGCAGAGCGTGTCTCCGGGGCGAACCCGCGGCTGCTGGTATCGCTGCACGACGTTCCGTACATGGATTCACAGGCTCTGGATGGCCTGGTATCGGCTGCGGACGAGATGATCGACCGCGGCAGCCGACTCAAGCTTGTTGCGGTCAGCACCACCTGCCGGGAAATCCTGGAACTCACCGGGTTGGCCGAAAGGTTTCAGTTTTTCGAAGACGCGCAGGATGCGGCCAGGAGCTTCCTCTAGTCCGGCCAGGTATGCCCGAGTGGGCAAGATGAGGCGTGCGATCAGGGCGCTGATCGCCAAACGATGGGAGTAGTTAGCCAACAGTGATCGGACAGGCGACCAGACTGGGTGAGCAGCTCATCGCCAGTGGGCTGATCAGCGAAGAACAGCTCGCAACGGCCCTGGCCAAGCAGCAGGCCAGCGGTGTGCGGCTGGGCAATGCCCTTATGCAGACGGGCGCCATCAACGCCTCGGCCCTGGTC
>JANQGB010001125.1 GCA_028277545.1 Phycisphaerae bacterium
CGGAAGCAGCAGCACACCAAGCGGGCCGGGCGGGGTCGGGGCAAAGACGCGCTGACCGCAGCCGCGGTGATCGCAGCCGGCACGCAGGCCTACGGGGCACCGGTGCGCTACGACGCGCCCCCGGGCGGCCTCGAGTTTGGGGACGGCATCCGGTTGGACGTGCGCCTACCCGCCGACGAGCAAGCCGGAGCGCCCGCCGCCGCCAGCAGCTTCATGCATGCGTTCGAGTACCAGCCGATGACGTACGAGTACGGCTACCCGTATTACTACCCCATACCCGGTTTTGCCAGGTCCACATTGGCTGGCTCCATCGGTGGAGAAACAGGCACCGCCTACGGATACGTGGACCCCGTCGATGGCGGAGAGTTGATCGGAACCGGGGCCTTGGAGTTCAACAGCCCGGCCCTGCTCTTCTACGACTGGATCTACTACACCCACTATGACTTCTCCACCATCCAGCCCGGCGACAGGGCCTATATCGGCGTACGCTTCGATCCGGGTGACGGCGACCATTTCGGCTGGATCGAAGTAGACCGTCAGGGTTGGGACGGCTACGACCTGCACGTGCATGCCTGGGGCTACGAAACGACGCCCGGGCAGCCGATTCCCGCCGGAGCGGTGCCGGAGCCGGGCTCCCTGGCCCTGCTCGCCTTCGGCTTCGCGGCCGCGGTGCGGCGGCGCAGGTAGTGTAGTGCCTCAGAGATTCCGGCGTGATCAATCGACGCGTATAGGCTGCGTCGTCGACGTTCGGACGTCCGCGCGAACTGAAGTTCGCGGCTCGTTACGATCCAGTACTTTCGAGGCACTACACTAGCGGGAGCAGTCGGCATACAGCGACACCGCCGGGCAGGCTCGCGACGCCCGGTGACGCGATCAGGCACTGATTGGCTTAAGTGCCATCCTCCTGGAGGCCGTTGCGGTCGCCCCTACGCAGGACTGCGGGCGATGTCTGCGCCCCCCATGCAACCCGAGGAGCGCCCGACCCCAGATGCAGCGCACCACCGACAGCGAGCACACCCCGCCCGCCCGCCGGGTATTGCTGATTGGGTGGGATGCCGCGGACTGGAAGATGATCGATCCCCTCCTCGAGCAGGGGCGCCTGCCAAACCTGGCCCGCCTGGTGGCTACGGGACTGATGGGCAACATCGCCAGCCTGACGCCGATGCTCTCGCCCCTGCTCTGGACCTCGATCGCCACGGGGAAGTACGCAGATCGCCACGGCATCCTGGGCTTCACCGAGCCTGATCCCGGCACAGGCGGCGTTCGCCCCGTCACCAGCACGTCGCGGCGTTGCCGTGCGCTTTGGAACATCCTCTCGGAGCGTGGCCTGCGCGCCGGGGCGGTCAACTGGTTCGCCAGCCATCCTCCCGAGAAGATCAACGGCTTCGTGGTCAGCGATCGCTTTGCCCCCGTGTCGACGCCGCCGGACGGCCAGCGGGCCGGGGCCGTAGGGTCGGTCTTTCCGGAGGACCTGCTGGCACCGCTCGAAGAGACGCGCGTCTTCCCGGCGGATACCACACCCGCCCAGGTTGCCCCCTTTGTACCGCGGGTGGCCGAGCTTGACGCGGCACAGGAGGCGAAGGTGGCGCAGCTGCGCTTCCTGCTTGCCCAGGGTGCAACGGTCCATGCCGCCACGACGCGCTTGATGGTGGAGCAGGAGTGGGACTTTCTCGGCGTCTACTACGACAGCCTGGATCGCTTCGCGCACGCGTTCATGGAGTACCACCCTCCGAAGCTCCCGCAGGTCAGCGAGCGCGATTTCCTGTACTACAAGGATGTGATGACCGGATGTTACGTCTGGCACGACATGATGCTGGGCCGCCTCCTGGAACTGGCCGGGGATGACACCACGGTAATCATTGTCTCCGATCACGGGTTTCACTGTGACCACCTCCGCCCGACCGTGTCGAGCCGCATCAAGGACGGGCGGCCTGTTGCGTGGCATCGACCTCACGGCGTGCTGCTGATCAGCGGTCCAGGCCTGCGCCAGGACGAGCGCATCTATGGCGCCTCCCTCCTGGATGTTGCGCCCACGGTCCTGTGGCTGCTGGGTTGCCCTGTGGCCGAGGACATGGACGGCCACCCGCTGACTCAGATCGCCGAACAGACGGATGCCCCGGAAGACGTGGCGACGATCGACACCTACGAGACCGGGCCCGACGCACCTGCCGTCGTTGAGGGCCAGGAGGATGCCGCGGTCGAAGCCGCCATGCTGACGCGTCTGGCGGATCTGGGCTATATCGAACGCGACGTCGATGCTGAGCAGGTCGTCCTGGAGCGACACCAGAACCTCGGCCAGGTGTACACCTCGAGCGGGCGGCCGCAACTGGCCCTCGACGAGTTCGAGCAGGTCCTACGGCATCGCCCGGACGACGAAGCGACGCTGCAGGCCATCGCCGTCTGCCTTCTGCAACTCGGCCGCCTCGACGAGTGCGAGGCCAAAGTCAGGCAGGTTCTGGCTGGTGGCGGAGACGCACCCCGCGCCAGCATGCTCCTGGGAATGATCGAGTTCCGTCGCGGCAACCACGAGGCGGCCCTGGAACACCTCCAGCAGGCCGAGAGGGCCAGCCCGGACCTGCCGGGCCTCGGATGCCAGATCGGCAACGTCTACCTGCGCCGCCAGCGCCTCGACGAAGCCGAACGGGCCTTCGAGCGGGCACTGGCAATCGATCCACAGAACCCCGAGGCACACGACGGCATTGGTATCGTCCACCGTCACCGGGGCCGGCTGGAGGATGCGGTGCGCTCCCACATGGAGGCGATCGCGCTGCTGCATTACCGTCCACTGTCCCACATCAATCTGGGGCTGGCCCTGGCGGAACTGGGGCGTATTCGATGGGCCCTGCGCGCATTCCATGTGGCCGCCGACATGAGCCCCAACGACCCGCTCCCACACCGCTGTCTGGCGCAACTTTACGAGCGTGCCCTTAAGGACCCGCAGAAGGCGCAAGCGCATCGCGAGACAGCCCAACAACTTCGGGAAGCGCGGGGAGCGTAGGCACGCGGAACGCGTGTCGGCCACCGCCGGGATGGCCGGGCTTGATTCGCGCCGGCGCTCCCGGGCGTTGCCGAAGGAACAACCGGCGCCATGGTCGAGAAAGGCCCACGTTACGTCCTGGCCCCAGAGGAGAACGGCGTCACCCCGCTGCTGGCGGCCGGAGGTATCTGGCCAGCAGTTCGACCGTGGCAGGTGTGCCCACCGCCGCCTTGCCGAAACCCTGAACCGCCCCGTCGGACACCGCCTGAGCCTGAGCGTCGTCGTAGTTGCTGAGCATCATCACCGGCGTGTCCTTGTGGCCGTCGGTTTGCATGCGGCGGATCAGCTCCCCGCCATCGCTGTTGTCGTCGAAGATCAGCCGGTTGACCATAACCAGGGCGTATCGCTGCCCGGCCAGCTTCTCCAGGGCCTCGCCCACGAACATCACCCGGTCAAGAGTCACGTCGAAGTGCTCTTCCAGCATATCACTGATACGGCCATGGTCGGGCGTGCAGTTGCCGACCTCCAACACGCAGGGCTTGTCATCGGTCACGTTCGGACTCCACTGTTGGCAGTACGAAGTCGACTTCACTGGTTGAGATGATAGACAGGGACTGCAAGGTTCTCCAGTTCGCCGCACTGCCGAGCGTTACTCGCCTCTCGCTCTCTGCTACCGCGCGTCACACGTTGGAGTACCGAACCGCCAGCAAGGCGCTGCTCAGCCGGCGGACCCAGAACCACAGGCAGGCAACCGCCAACATGCCCAGAGCGGCCGCCAGCGCCGCCCCCAGCGTCAGGTAACGGGCGCTTGGGCTGGTGTAGATGATCAGGTCGTCCAGCCAGGACCACGCCGGCTCGGTCACCGCGATACCGATCATGGTCAGCGTGAGCATCAGCGGCCAGAGCAGCGGCGCGGCGTAGTAGCAGACGGTGGCTGACACGCGGTAGTCGCGGATGCCGGCCCGAAACTGGGCCCACAGGCAGGCCGCGAACATCACGGCGCCCTGCAATACGAACGGCACGATGACGACCACAACCGCCAACTGCGCGATGTTGAACGACCACAGTATCTGCCGCGGGAGCGCGTAGTAGGCCACGTTCAGCAGCGCCAGGACCGACACCACCATGAGCAAATAGGTCCCCCACCAGAAGTGACGGGCAGTTGACAGTCCGGATTGCACCGGCAACCGATTGAATAACGCCGGGTCGCGTAT
>JANQGB010001270.1 GCA_028277545.1 Phycisphaerae bacterium
GCGTCCCGCGGCCCGGTCCGGACCCTCCTCCAGCGGCGCTTCGCCAGACGGGTGGCGCCGGACGCCGAGTGGTTTGAGGTGGCACCAGCAATTGGCATCTTTCCACGTCGGGTTCGCCTTTGCTGGACGTGGGTACAATAATGCATTTGGCGGGGTCCTCCGACGGCGCCGCTGTGCCACGGGGCTTCCTGCTCCTATCGTGGGCCGGGATTGACACATTCACTCGAGAGAGGAAATGAAATGTGCGCGTGCAGACTGACGCTGCTGTTGGGCCTGGCAATCGGGCTGTTGTTGTCAGGAAGTCCCTTGCCAGCGTGGGCGAACGACGTGGATGGCGACGGCGTGGACGACGCAGTCGACGTGTGCAACAACACGCCGTCTGGCACGGCGGTCGATGCAGCAGGGCGCCCGCTGGCTGACAGTGACATGGACTGCGACACGGACCTGGACGACTTCGCTTTGTTCCAGCAGGGCATGACGGGGGTGCTGGAGCCGATCGGGGCGTGCTGCCATGGCGACGGCAGCTGCACAGCGCTCACTGAATCCGACTGCGTTGCCGCTTGGTTGGGTGCCGGCACGAGCTGCGATCCGAATCCTTGCATTCCGCCCGGCACGGTCCTCGTTCCTGCCGGCGAGTTCGCCATGGGCGACAGCTTCGCCGAGGGTGAGCCGGACGAGTTGCCCGTTCACTCAGTGCATCTCGACACGTATTACATCGACACGTACGAGGTAACTAACCAGCGATACGCCGACGCTCTGAACTGGGCTTGGGCCCAGGGTGGGCTTATCGAAATCACCGGTGACGGGGTCGTAAAGAAGGCCGGCGACAACGAGGAGTACTGTGATACTGTGGCCAGTGCTTCGCGTAGCCGAATAACATGGGATAGCGCGACGTTCGGCGTAGCGGAGGGCGGCGAGGATCACCCGATGAGGCATGTGAGCTGGTACGGCGCTGTGGCCTACTGCAACTGGCGCAGCGCCATGCAGGGGCGCACGCCTTGTTACGATCTTGAGGCCTGGACTTGCGACTTCGGCGCAGACGGCTACCGCCTGCCCACGGAAGCCGAATGGGAGAAGGCCGCTGGCTGGGATCCTGTCGAGCTGCGCCATTATCGCTTTGGAGAGCACAGCGACGGCTGCGGGGACGACTGCCTCGACGGTGAGCGCGCAAACTACTTCTCCAGCGACGATCCGTACGAGGCCGGCGATTTTCCTTGGACGACGCCAGTGGGCTTCTATGATGGTTCACTGCACTTCAAGGTCGACTTCGGGTGGCCTGGCGGCGCGGAGAGTTACCAGACTCAAGACGCGCAGAGCTATTACGGTTGTCGCGACATGAGTGGAAACGTGCGGGAGTGGTGCCACGACTGGTACGACTCGTCGTACTACAGCGCCAGTCCTTACGATAAACCCACCGGTCCCGCATCGGGCACAGACCGTGTGATGCGCGGTGGATACTGGAGCAACTCTCCATCGCTCTCCCGCTCTGCAGCCCGTACCTGGAGCAGCCCAACACGCCGCGATAACGACATCGGTCTCCGGTGTGCGGCGGGGATACCGTAGACCTTCTCCCATCTGGCCTGTTTCCCTCTGATCCTGACGTTCAGCGGCGATGTCCCGGGTCGCGCAGAGAAACGAGAATGGCCGGGCGCGAGGAGTTGCACTGCGTGGTGCAACTGGAGGACATTCCAAGGCCAGAAACAGCTGAAGACAGTGCCAGCCGGCGGCCAACTGCCTGCTACCCGTCCCTGGTCATCTCCGACAGGACTTCGCCATTGGCTCGGCGCATGCGCACGGTCATGGGCATCTGGCCCGGCAGGGCGTGGGTCGCACACCCGAAGCAGGGGTCGTAGGCCCGAAAGGCCATTTCGATCTTGTTGAGCAGCCCTTCGGTGACCTCGACTCCCTTGCGGATCAGGCCCTGGGCTGCCTTCTTGATCGACATGCAGATGGCCGCGTGGTTGTTGGTCGTGCCGACGATCAGGTTCACCTTCTGGAGGATGCCGCGTTCGTCGGTGACGTAGTGGTGCGTCAGGGTGCCCCGCGGTGCCTCGACTGACGCGATCCCTTCGTCAGGCGTCTCAGTCGGCACGATGCGGACCTCGGGCTCGAGGATCTCTTCGTCAGTGGCCAGTTCCAGGGTGCGTTCCGCGGCATAGACCATTTCCACGATCCGGGCCCAGTGCGTAGCCAGGGTCTGGTGTACCGGCGTGCGCCCGGTCTTGTCCTTGGTCAAGGTCTCGTAGAATCGCTCGTACTCCGCCTGGGCGACGGGTGTGGCCATGCCGTCGGCGGCGTTGACTCGCGAGAGCGGCGTCGCCCGGTATACGCCGCTGTCCGGCCCGTCCTGGAATCCCTGCCATCCGAGTTTCTTGAGAAAGGGGAACTTGAGATAGGACCACTGTTCGACGTGCTCGCCCACGTGCGACAGGTAATCCTTGGCGGCGTACTTGACCACCTCCTGCCCGCCGGGGTCGACGACTCGGATCAGGCCGTCATAGAAGTTGATGTGGTTGTTGGCGTCCACCGTGCCCATGTAATGAGTCTTGTGGGTATAGGTGTCTGACAGGATGAGGTCGACGTACTGCTTGTTGGCCAGCACCACCTTGTCCAGGATATCAACGGTGAACTTGGCAAACTCGTTGAGCTGTTTGGCCAACTCGACGATGCGGTCCCGCTGCTCAGGCGTGATACCCTTGGCAATCCCGCCGGGCATGGCAGTGATCATGTGGACGGTCTTGCCGCCCAGTATCTCGACAATCTCGTGGGCCGCGGCTCGGGCAGCGATCACGGTCTTGCCCGCCTCGAGCCCCACTTTCTCGATCAGCCCCAGGATGTTGCGCTCGGCCGGCGGCGCGTCGGGTCCGAGCACGAAGTCGGGGGCGGCCAGAATATAGAAGTGGGTGGCGTGATCACCGGTGAAGAAGGCTGAATACAGCAGCTCTCGCAGTTTCTTGGCGGCAGGCGGTGGATCGACATGATAGGTGGCATCACAGGCCTTGGCAGCGGCCAGGTGATGCGCCTCACTGCACACGCCGCAGATGCGGGTCGTGATTCGCGGCATCTCCTCGACCGGTCGCCCGACACAGAACTGCTCGAAGCCGCGTAGCTCCGGCACGATGAAAAAGCAGTCCTTAACGTCACCCTCATCGTCGAGGAAGATGTCGATCTTGCCGTGTCCTTCCAGACGTGTGATCGGGTCGATGTGAATGGTCTTCACGTCGCCACCTCCTCTGATCGGGCTTCGACGCCGGTTGCCTTGGCAGACTCGATCAGTCTGCGGCCCAACGTGGCCTTGGCCAGCGAGAAACGATAGAAACTGCCCACCGGATCGGGGATGCCGTCCAGGATGGCTTCGATCTCCTCCGGGTCCTGTGAATCGATGACCGAGGCCAGGGCGGAAATCATCTTGGCGCCCTGGTCCTGAGAGTTGGGCGGCGGGCCGTAGCAGCCCCGGCAGGGCATCCCGGCGCTCACGCACTTGCCACCGCACCCGTCCCTGGTTGCCGGGCCCATGCACAGAACGCCCTGGTCAAGCAGGCACCGTTCCGGGTCGGCCACAATCTCGTGGATCCGGACGAATCGCTTGATCTTCTTTTCGTCACGCTGCCGCGTGCACTCGTCGCAGCAGGTCTTGTCGCCTGCTCCCAGCACGGCGCCCTTGGGCGGCAGCGACTTGCCCGTACTCAGAATATCGACCACGGTCTCCAGGACGGCCCAGATCTGGTGTGCCTGAGGCGGGCACCCGGGCACGTAGTAGTCCACCTCCACCACCTGGTCCAGGGTGCGCACCGTATCCCAGAAGCGGGGCAGTTCCAGGTCCAGGCCGTCGACCTGCGTTTTGAGCTGGGGCTCGATTCCCTCCGGATTGACGGTCGAGGGCGAGCCGCGATAGACCCAGTCGAGCGTCTCCCGGCTGCTGGTGGAGTTGCTCAAGGCGGGGATGCAGCCGTCACCGGCGCAAGAGCCGAAAGCCACCAGCACCTGGGACTTCCGGCGCAGGAGCTGGGCCATGTACTCGTTGTCATCGGTGCGGATGGCGCCGTTGAACAGACACAGCGTGATCTCACCGTCGTTCATGGCCTCGACATGAGAGACCTTGAAGTCGGTGGCTACCGGCCAGAAGACGATCTCGAAGGCCGCCGCCACATCAAGGATCTTCTCTTTGATGTCCAGGACGGCGATCTCGCATCCGCCGCAGGAGGCGGCCCAGTACAAGGCCAGCTTGGGCTTGGCCGGGGCGCTCTTGCCGGCAGCAGCGGCGGGCGAGGTTGGGGCGGGAGAATCGCTCATCGTTCCAATCTCAAAGGACCTAGTTGGCGGACGGTCTCGGTCATCTCGTTGGTCACGTCGGCCCAGACGTCTCCCTCGCTCGCGGATACCCAGGTCAGCCTGAGTCGATCCGATGAGATGCCGAAGCCCTTCAGCAAGCGTTTGAGCAGGTGTACGCGGCGCAGGGCCTTGTAGTTTCCCTCGCTGTAATGGCAGTCACCGGGATGACATCCGGAGATGATCACTCCGTCGGCACCCATGGCGAAGGCCTTGACCACGAAGGTGGGGTCCATGCGGCCGGAACACATCACGCGAACGATCCGGACATGTGGAGACCACTTGATCCGTGATACGCCCGCGAGATCGGCACCGGTGTAGCTGCACCAGTTGCACAGGAAGGCCACGATCTTCGGCTCCCAGGCTTCCTTGCTGTCCGGGTCAGCCCGGGAGTCGGGTTCAGTCTGCTCTGTCGACGCGATTGTCATGGTCTAGCCTCGATGGTGAGTACGGACTCCGATTGCCTGATCCAGAGTGACCAGCACTTACCTCTTAAACCAGCACTGCCTCCAGCTCGGCGAGAACCTGCTCATCCGTGAAGCCCGAACCGGCGATAGCCCCGGCCGGGCACGCCGCCACGCAGGTGCCACAACCCTTGCACAAGGCTTCGTTGACTTCTGAGACGCTATCGGTCTCGTTGAAGGTAATGGCCTGGTAGGGGCACAGGCCGTTGCATACCCGGCAGCCCGAGCAGTTATCGCTGTTGACCGTCGCCCGTATGGGGTCGATAAGCACTTCACCCTTGCCGATCAGGGCGAGGATGCGGGCCGCTGCCGCCTGGGCCTGTGCCACGGTGTCCGGGATGTCCTTGGGGCCCTGGCAGGTGCCGGCGATGTAGATCCCGTCGTTCATGGTTCCGACCGGATCAAGCTTGGGATGCCGCTCGAGGAAGAACCCGTCCGGGCTCTTGGACAGCGAGAGCTTCTGGGAAATCTCGGCAGCGCTGGTCCGCGGCTCCAGGGCATTGCACAGCACGAGCATATCCATCGGAATCTCGCGGAACTTGCCGACCAGCGTGTCTTCGCACCGAACCACAAGATGCTCACCGCTGCCGTTGCCGCTGTTCAGCGCCGGCAGGACTTCGGCCACCTTGCCGCGGATCACCGTGCTGCCTTCCTGCAGCACCCGCGAGTAGAACTCCTCGTAGCCTTTGCCGAAGGCCCGCATGTCGATGTAGAACTGATAGACCTGGGCGTCGGTGCGTTCCGCCACCAAGTGGGCGAACTTGAGCGCGTACATGCAACATACGCGCGAACAGTAGCGGTGGTGGTTTTCGTCGCGCGATCCGATGCAGTGCACGATGCCCACTGCCCGAGGCGGACGACCGTCCTTGCAGACGATCTTGCCACCGGTGGGTCCGGTGGAGCTGAGCATCCGCTCGAATTCGAGCGAGGTGACCACGTCATTCAGTCGCCCGTACCCGTACTGGGCCATCTTCTGCGGATCGAAGAGTTGATGCCCCGTGGCCACCAGGATCTGTCCCACTTCGACCTCTTTGCGCTCGTCGGCCATCAAGTGGTCCACGGCGTTGGGCTCGCAGACTCGCTCGCATTCGTAGCACTCGACACAGACGCCACAGTTGAGGCACCGTGAGGCCTCCTTACGGGCCATCTCCTCCGTATAGCCGAGATTCACCTCGACATAGTCGTTCACCCGTTCGACAGCCAATCGCTGCGGCATGTGCACGCGCGGTTCACGCGGCGTATCGGTGTAACGCGGGGCGTAGGGGTGAGGCCGGCTCTCGAACGCCTTCCGGGGTTCCGGCGGGGGCATGTGGGTGGCGAAGTTCTCCAGTGGCGCGCCCTTGATGTATTTGTCAATCGCCTCGGCCGCACGCCGGCCATGACCCATGGCCTCCACCACTGTGGAGGGCCCCAGGACCACATCGCCACCGGCGAACACACCCTCCAGGTCTGTCTGGAAGGATTCCGGATCAACCTCGACAGTGTCCCATTTCGTGAAGCGGAGCTTGCCGCGAGGCCCGGCCTCTTCGTCTACGTCGCCGTTGCCGTTGCCATTGCCGTCGCGTATGCCTGCCCAGGTGCTGTCAGGCTGCTGGCTGATGGCGGTGATGACCTGGTCGAACTGCAGATCACGCTCGGTGTTGGGGATGGGGATCGGGCGTCGCCGGCCGCTGGAGTCCGGCTCGCCAAGTTGCATGTCCACACAACGCACGGCGGTGACGCTGCCCTCCTCGCCCACGACCTCCGTCGGTGCGGTCAGCCAGCGTACCCTGATCTGCTCGGCCAGGGCATCAGCCAGCTCCTCCT
This sequence comes from Phycisphaerae bacterium, assembly GCA_028277545.1. Lineage (GTDB taxonomy): Bacteria > Planctomycetota > Phycisphaerae > UBA1845 > UBA1845 > JANQGB01. The sequence goes on from JANQGB010001270.1 coordinate 6,600, forward strand.
CTTCAGCGGGCATTTCCTCACGCGTGCGCCGGTACAGGATGGTGACCTCCGCGCCTTCGCGGACGGCGGTGCGGGCGGCATCGATAGCGGTGTTGCCGCCGCCGACCACAGCCACACGCCGGCCCGTCTTCTGCCCCAGGTTCAGATTCACGTTACGCAGATAGTCGATGCCGGAGACAACGCCCTCCAGCTCTTCGCCGGGCACGTTCAGCCTGAAGCCCTTGTGGGCCCCGGTACCGACGAAGACGGCGCTGAAGCCGCGATCGAACAGGTCTTCCAGCGAGAAGTCCTTGCCCAGGGCACGGTTCCTGACGAACTTGACGCCCAGCTTCTCGATGTAGCGAATGTCCCGCAGAACCATGTCACGCGGACACCGATAGGTGGGCAGCCCCAGCCAGACCATTCCGCCCAGGACATCGGTGGCCTCGAAGACGGTCACCTCGTAACCCATGAGTCTCAGGTCATAAGCCGCTGTAAGGCCGGCGGGGCCCGCGCCGATTACCGCCACACGCTCGGAGCGTTTCTTCTCGATGGGCGGTGGCTCCGGTTCGCCGAGATTCTCGGCCTCCCAATCGATCAGAAAACGCTTCAGGCTCTGAATGGCGATGGACTCGTCCACACTGCCGCGATTGCACTCCTGTTCGCAGGGGTGGTAGCAGATTCGTCCGCAGAGTGCGGGCAGCGGGTTGGCCCTCCGCACCAAAGCGCAGGCCTCCTTGAAGCGGCCCTCGCGCACCAGGGCGATGTAGCCGGCGGCATCCTGATGGATGGGGCAGGCCTGCTTGCACGGCGGTCGGTCGCGCTTCTGGATCAAGTAGGTGTTGGGCACCGCCTGAGGGAAGGCCTTGTGAATCGCAGTGTGCTCACCCATTAACTCCTCGAACGGGTCGGACACCTTGACCGGGCAGACCTTCACGCACTCCCCGCAACTTGTGCAGTCGGGCGTTACGTACCTGGCGTTCTGGCGCAATCGAACCTTGAAGTTGCCCACGTAGCCCTGCACGTCCTCGACCTCGGTCATGGTCAGGAGCTGCAGGTTCTTGCGGTGACTGACGGACACCATCTTGGGCGTAAGAATGCAGGCCGCACAGTCCAGGGTGGGGAAGGTCTTGTCGAACCGGGCCATGTGCCCGCCGATAGACGACTCCCGCTCCACCAGGTAGACGGGATGCCCGGACTCGGCAATCTCCAGCGCCGCCTGAATACCGGCGATGCCGGCACCAACGATGAGGGTGGCCGGGTTGATTTCGGCCCGCATCGGTTCCAACTCGCAGTGCCGTTGCACGCGGGCGATGGCGGCGTTGACCAGGGCCTTGGCTTTCTCGGTGGCCAGTCCGACATCGTCATGTACCCAGGCGCACTGTTCGCGGATGTTGGCGACCTGCAGCAGATAGGGGTTCAGGCCGGCCTCTTCGCACGTGGCCCGGAAGGTGAGCTCGTGCATCAGCGGTGAGCAGCAGGCGACCACCACGCGGTCGATTTCGTCTTTGCGGAGGTCGTCCTGTATCAGGGCCTGTCCGGTGTTCGAGCACATGAACTTGTAGTCGCGCGCCACCGCCACACCGGACCGCTGCTCGGCGAAATCGCGGCAAGCGGTGACGTCCACGGTGTGCGAGATGTTCACCCCGCAGTGACAGATGTACACGCCCACCCTGTGGTTATTCAACATTGCTGGCGGCCTCCACCATCTCCGGGAAGTCGAAATTCAGGGGGATAAGATTATGCTGTAGACCGACGTCGGCGGCGCTGCAACCCAGTGCCATGCCCACCAACTGCGTGAAGTAGAGGATCGGCACTCGTCGCGAGGGGCGCCCGTTACCGCGGTTCTGCAGCAGTTCGAGGTTCGCTTGGCACATCGGGCAGGTGGTTACGATGCAGTCGGCGTCCGCGCTGCCGGCCCAGTCGCACAGTTCCTTGCACAACCGCTGGGCCACCGACTCAAAAGTCGCCACCAGCATGCCGCCGCAACACCGCACCTTCGGCGGGTAAGGCACAGCGGTGCCACCGAGGGCGCCGATCAGTTCATCGAGCGCCATGGGCACTTCGCTGTCTTCCAGAACGGCCCGTGCCGGGCGCACAATCTGGCACCCGTAGTAACAGGCCACGCGCAGCCCTTCGAGTGAACGCACGCGGCGGGATGCGATCTCACGCGTGCCGATGTCGTTAACTAGCACGTCCAGCGGGTGGCGCACCGCGGTCTCGAACTTGCACGTCATGTCAGCCTCGGCCAGGGAGGCTTCAACGTTCTGGCGGAACTCGGGCAGCTCGTCCATCAGGGCGCGCGTCTTGTTCAGGACGGTGAAGCACGCGCTGCAAGGCGCGACGAGGTCCAGACCTTGCTTCTCGGCCAGGGCCAGGTTCCTGGCTGACACCACGCAGGCTACCGTCTCCTTGACCGACATGTAGGCGGTGGCGCCGCAGCAGTTCCAGTCGTCGAGCTCCACCAGTTCCGCGTCGAGTGCTTCGAACGTCGCCCGGACGGACTTGTCGTAGGCCACGCCCGTGGAGTGAAGACTGCAGCCGGGATAGTAGGAATATCGCATGCCCTCACCTCGGTCTGGTTGGGCGGCAGCCTGCCGCGCCGCTTAGCCGATCGCCTGGTAGCCTACCTCGGCGGTTATCTTCCGCTCGCCGTTGGCACCCTGGGGCCGGTCAAACTCCTCGGCCCGGGCGATCATTTTCCTCAGTCCCTGGATTCCCTTTATTTTGCTGGGCCTTATGGCAAGTCGCCCCTTCCTCCACAGTGACCAGGCCAGCCCCGCCCGCCCCAGCATCCTGCGAACGCCGGTCTTGAGGAAGTAGGTGCGAAGCAGGCCGACCTCGTGATTGCGGCCGTACTTCCTGACCTGATCGACGAACGTCTCGGACAACACGTAGACCGGGAACCGGTGGGGGAAGAGCCTGCGATCCACCGCAACACGCTTGAGGGCGTAGAGCAGATCCGTCACCTTGATGTTGGCCGGGCAACGGGTGGTGCAATGATAACACGACGCACACACCCAGACCGAGCGGCTCCGCAGGATTCTCTCGATATCGCCGGCTCTAAAGAAGGCCAAGACCTCGCGGGGTGTCAGATCCATGGCGTAGCTCACCGGGCAGGAACCCGTACACGTCCCGCATTGGAGGCAGCGGCGCAGGCGTTCCCCGCCGGGAATGCGGCTGACTTCCTCGAGGAAGGCATCGCGCAGTTCCTGCTCGGTCTTGTGAAACACGCCTGGTTCAGGAGGCAGCGTTGCCAGACTAGAGACCTCTTCCATGGCGGACCTCCATCCCCACATCGCTACGACGGGGATTACCTGCCTCGGTGTTCAAGGTCGCTATTACCTGTGCGACCAGTTCCTCGAGTGCGTTCTCCACGACGGATGACAATGATGTCGTGAACGTATCGAAGTCACTTCCTTCCACAGCGAAGATGTCAACGCGGGAGGGCATGGGCCAGCCCAGCGCTCGTCCGAAGGCCAGGGCCGTGGGATAATTCAGATCGTGAAACGAGTTCAGGCGAACCGACCCGGCAAAGTCCGACTCCGAGAGCCGCACGACGGTACCTGGTGCGTACAGACCGCTCCTGAGACTGTCCAGCAGGACAGCCCGCGACTGGCCGCGCAGCGCCGACAGCAGCGAGAAGCCTGCCCAGGGGAGTTCGGTCACAGAAACGTCAGGGCGGTCCTGCAGCAGATGCTGCAGTTGGCGAGCCGCCAGGATACCTACCGCGTCATCACCGGCAATGTCGTTGCCCAGCCCGATCACAACGGTTTGGTCGTGTTGTCTGGATGTGGACCACTGAGCGGGAGGTGGCTGCACCCACACCATCTGGTCGTCGCGGTCAACTGCGACCGCGCCCGCCTGCTGCCGCGGGCTGTGCGACGACCGGTGTGATACCCCCACTGTCGACGGCGCGAACCCCAACTGTTCACGCAACCGACGCCCGGGGGCGATCGATGCTCGGGGGTCCCGTTTCATCGTACCAATCGTAGAATGTGCCGCGATTTGCGCTGCATTTCCTGTGCCATGGGCCTGCGCCTTGTGTCAGGCGCTGAGCGTTAGCGACAGGAACAGCCGCAGACGCCGATTGGACACGGTGAGGCAGGATGTACCTGCGCCATGCTGTTCACTGAGTCAGGAAGGCGTTTGCCAATAATGGGAACCATGCCTTATTTCACGCACAACTGCGTGGTTCCCCGCATACAGAAGCGCGATCCACTGGCTGGCAACAAAAGTGTTGCCTTTTACTGTTTTATAGTCTTAGACGCAGCCGCTCCGGCGATGGGCAACGGTACGCGGCCGCCTCACGCCGCGCAGGGTGTCAGGCTGGTCCAATTAGTTCCCTAAAGGTCCTGATAGGCGGCGCCTTTCGCTGCGTGGTCCGGCCCGGTTCTGCTCGCACGATGTTCGGTGGCGGTGGGCATGGGATTCGCCACTGTGGTATATCAGGTACTTAGGCGATGGCGGAATAGGAAGCGGCGTGCGGTGTGTTCCATGCGATGGGCCTCCGCACCAGACTTCATTGCAGAGGTATCTGAATCAACTGCAGCAGCCCTGTGCGGTGGGGCTTGAATTCGGCGGACGGGCGGCGGCGCACCTGCCGCTAGGGACAGGGGGCGAGCGGCACAAATCAGCCTGAGGGGTCGTCAGACGCCGAGGGGGCGTGTGGCGATACAGACGTACTGGAACTGCCATCGCTGCGATGGCAGCCTGGGCGACTCGAAGGCGGCTTCTTGGGACGATTGCAGTAGCACTGTTAGAGCGATGGCGTTGGAAGAGGTCGGATCCGCCGGCTGCGGGCGACGGAGGGAAGGGATCGGGGGTGCGGCCTCGGCGTGGGGCTATGCGCGGCGGGATGATGCTGAGTGGTACGCTGGCTGGAAGTCATTGAGCCGGGCTGATCGAGGCGTGTCGGCTGGGCGTCGGCTGATGGCTGCGGCCGGTTGCCGGCGGCGGTTTGACAATGGCGGCCAGGGTGGGTAAGAGGCTTCTGTACACTTCGAAAACAGTAGACCGGGGCCAGATCAGGGGGAGGCCGTCACCATGTGCTGGCAGAAACTCGTAGGCGTGGGGAAGTGTGTGCTTGCGCTCGCAGTGGCCGGCGTGTGGCTGGCCGGTGGGGGCTGCGCCAGGCCGGGGACCTCGGGGGGCGGAGCGGGCGAAGGCCCCGGCGATGAGTCACCGCCGCCGGTCGACGGAGCCTCCGGCGAGAACACCGGCGGGGAGACCAACGGGGAGTCGGCGGTTGGTGGTGTCGAGGTGGGGCACCTGGCGGCTGCCGAGCTTGAGAGCGTCCCGGCCGATACGATCGCTCAGATCAAGAGTGATCTTCACGTCTGGTTCGGCCACACGTCACACGGCAGCCAGATCGTTACCGGCATGGATATGCTGGCAG
>JANQGB010001333.1 GCA_028277545.1 Phycisphaerae bacterium
CTGCCAGATTCCCTGGGCGTGTCGCGAGTCCAGGTTGCCGGTCGGCTCGTCGGCCAGCACGACCGCCGGGTCGTTGACCAGGGCCCGGGCCACGGCCACGCGCTGCATTTCACCCCCGGACATCGCTTGCGGCCGGTGTGTCTGGCGGTGCACCAGGTCCACCGCCTGCAGTAGCGAGCTGGTCTTGCCCGCGATCTCCGCGTAAGCGTGGCCGTCGACCATCAGCGGCAGGGCCACGTTCTCCGAAGCCGTCAGCGTGGGCAACAGGTTGAAGGCCTGAAAGATCACCCCCAGGCGGCGCCGCCTGAACAGCGTTCGCTCGCGGTCACTCATCGAGGCAAGATCATGCCCCTCGATAACCACGCGTCCGCCAGTGGCGACGTCCAATCCGCCCAGCAGGTGCAGCAGCGTGCTCTTGCCAGACCCGCTGGCCCCCATGATGGCCACGAACTGTCCCGCTTCGACCTCCAGATTCAGTCCGTCCAGCGCGTGGACCACAGACGCGCCCGTGCCATAGTCCTTACGCAAGTCCGTAGCTGTGAGAATGGCAGCCATCGGGCACATTGTAAGTCCGCCCGCCGATCTTCACCACCACTCGAAGTAAGTAGATGTACGGTCTGAACGGCCTGTCCGATGGAGACCAACCTCTGGAGACGATGATCCGGCAGGCCGCCGCTGCCGTCAGCGGACGGGCGTCTTGAGGTACACCCTGCGCTCCCTCCCCACCGGCGGCCCGGTGATCGGCAGACCGGGGAAGTCCCGTTTCAGCAGGGTTCGCATCCGCCGCATAACCGAACCGTCCTGCGCCATGGACAGGTACGGGCGAACGTGCTTTTCGTCGTCGAAGACCGCATACCAGGTATCGTCAGGCTTGGTCGTCGAGGCGCCGAACCTCAATGGGTGCGTAGCCATGACCGCCCGCCCGGAAGCAGCATCAACGCCGACCAGGTGCAGGGCTCCCTCGTCGTCCACCCCGGCCAGCTCAAAGGCGACTACGTCGCCGTACCGCAACGTCAACTTGGTGCGGCGCAGCGGCCCCTTGGTCGGCCACCACACCTCCGGGTCCGCCTCATGCTTCGCCACGACAGTGCCGTTAAGCAGCAGCCGCCGGAAGCTCCCGCGAGCCCGGTAATGCAGCATCACTTCCCGGCCCTTCCCCCAGAACTCCGGCCCCATTCCGGTGAGTATCGCGGTTCGCTCAGAGTCCAGGTCTATTGAGCCGGTTATGGTCAACGAATCGATTTCGACCTTGTTGTTGACCGCGCCGGCCATCATGACCATCACCGCTGGACTTACGTCACGGTGACGCGTCTGCCCCTCCATGGTCCTCGGCTTATCCGTGGTCGTCAGAGTGGCTCGCAACTGCCCGGCGTCGAGCGACAAGGCACCCTCCTGAAGCCCGTCGTCGAACCGGATATCCCAGATGCGCTCCAGCGACTGCTCCTTGCTGGCCAGTTCCATCCAGTCAGTGGAAGAATGATGCTCCATCTTGCCGAAATGCAGCAACCCTACCGCCCGTGAGCCGTCGTATCGTTCGATCGCTGGGTCAACAAGCCCCAACTCCAGGAAGTGGCTCGAGCGGAACGATCCCGACACGCGACAACCGCCCGACTCCAGTGGCAACAGGTAGACGATCCGCGAGACGCCGATGCCTTGACCGTACAGCCTGCCCCCGCTGACCAGCCACTGGTTGGATATTACACCGAAGCCGGTCAGCTCAGCAGGATCGTCAAAGTCGAGGCGTGCGCGTGCCGGCACCACACCAGCCTGCCGGTCGGCCGGCGGACCGATCTCCACTCCCGGGCCAAATAACGACCGGAGCCGCTCCAGGCGTTCTTCGAGCGGCAGAAGCGACTTGGCAGGTTCCGCCCACGCCGCCGGCTGAGCAGGCGAAATGGGTTGCGCCGCCACGGCACTCGGAGCGCAGCCGCCGGTCGCAAAGCCGACAAGCGCAGCTACACACATAAGAGCCCCGATTCGCTGCAAATCTCGAAGCATGGGAACCTCTGAAAACCGCCTGACTCGCCTACCCTGCCGGCGACTGTGAGGAAACGTAACCGACGGGACGCACGCCCGTGACCACGCATCGCGAGCCCGCTCGGCCTCATGCGGTAAGGGCCAAAAGTCCTTGTGGGACTGCATCTTACACCAATCCTGCCGGAGACGACAACGCCGCGTGTTGGTGCGGCAGGGCCTTATTGTGGATCTGGGAGGACGGACGGCTGCCAGATTCGACCGTACCGCAGTCGGCGGTCGGACTCCAGCGCAGCAGCCGGCAGGCATGAGCTCCGAAGCACTGCCCGCCATCCTCGTCAAGTATCACTGATCATCACAGTGCCTATCGTGCTGGCCTCGGGCATCTCGGCCGGTGCCTGTAAAGCATTAACTGGTCTGCAGCGGACAGGCGAGACGGGCGATGATCCCCACGCCCGCGATGGACCAGTCGGAGCCCTGCATGACTTGTCGCAGGATGGGGACAGCGTGTAGTATGAGGCCGTTTCTGAGACAACTCTGACAACAAGGTGAACCAGCAACAGCCCAAGACGTCACAGATTGGAGGCGCTGCGCCATGAGACACCACACTGCGAGATCACTGGTCATCGGGATGTGCTTAACTTCTTTTCTGGTGTTGTCCTGCACGAGCGGAACCGGCGGTGGCGGCGCCGTCGTCAGCCAGTTCACGATAGGGGGTACGACGTATACGGTGACGCTGACCGGACTCACCGCATTCAGCGTCCGAGCCAACGACCAGCCCGTACGTCAAGATGGGCAGGCCACGATCTTCGTGGGGACGCCCAGCGATCAGCCGGCTAGCGGAGCGCTCGTACTGGCCAGCAGCCAAGTCGGCTTTCGCCCGCTAGACGGGGGAAAATGGGCGTCTACTGCACAGGGCGTAACCGGGACGGCCAGCGTCGCCGTCTCCATAGATGACGCCTTGTCCGAGACTCCGTGCGACACGGGCACCAACCTCGGGGCGTTTGAGTTGATCTTCGATGGTGGGTCTGTGACCGTGGTGAATCCGTCACTGGCGTTGTCACCATCCGCCTTGAGAGAAGCTATCACTGGCTCATTCACCCTCTGCCTTTCGGTCACAGCCGATGTGGACGTCAATCTGACCATCGAAGGATTCGACGTGGAGTTCGGCCCCGCTGAGCCCGGCGGCGAAGGTGAGGGCGAAGGTGAAGGGGAAGGCGAGGGGGAGGGTGAGGGTGAAGGCGAAGGTGAAGGTGAGGGGAAAGGCGAGGGCGAGGGGGAAGGCGAGGGTGAGGATGAATCGACAATGGCCGAGATCACCCACGTCGAGACGATTACTCGCATTATCGATGATGAGGACTTCCCCGACTGGGACCCCGAAGACGGCGAGGTCGAGATCGACGTGCTGATTTCCAACATAGAAGGCTCGCGAATCGCCTTCGTAGAGGGGCCGCGGTACGGAGGAGCGGACACCAGAAACCTGTACGTAACCGACGCTGATGGCGGCAACCGCGTCGATCTCACGCCGTCGATTCATCCGGACTCGGTGGGCGCCTGGAACGGCTTGTCCATGAACGACGACGGCTCGCGCGTGTTCTTCATGTCGCAAGACGTTAATTCTCCTGGCGGCGGGCACAGCATCTTCTACTGTGACGTGGAGGCCCGCACGTGCGACGTGGCCGTAAGAGATATCGATAACGCGGGATATCAAAAGGTGTTTGTGCCCAACGGTGCTGGCACACGGGTCTTCTTCCGCTATCACACCGGACAGTTTGGCGAGGACTCTGCCAACGTTGGTATCTTCTTCGCCGATGTCGGTGGCGCGCCGACCAAGCTCATTGGACTGAACGAGGTTACGGAGTTCAACGACGTGCTGCTGCTGGATTTGATTGACGTCTCCGCCAGTAGCGAGACCGTCCTGTTTGTCTACGGTGGATGGGGACAAGGCGGCGCCGGAACGACGCTGCCGGAGCAGTTCTGGACGGGAGGCACCGGCTCCGGCCCCACACGGATACCCAATGAAGAGCACGACTATGTTTTCGATATTCAGGACATGCCCTATCGCATAGTCGATGCCGAGGGCAGCCACGCCCTGTACGTGTGTAAGAACCAGGGGGAGAACGAGCAGATCCATTGGCTGGACCTCAGCAACGGCACCAAGACACTCATCACAGAGGGCGACGCCAGGTATACGTCGGTATCACCGCAAGGCGATCTCGCCCTGATCCACGCCGGCGACCACAACATGACGCTGGTCAACCGTTCTACCGGAGAGCGACGCGACACTTACGGCGACACGGACTTCGACCTGCCGTGGTGGTTCTACCACGTTACCGACCTGTCCAGCGGCGGGCAGCGCTACTTCACGGCCGGTCGGCAAGCTGGCGGGTCACAGGCCAGGTACGCCGAGGTACACCGGGTGGATCTGGTCAATCCGGACTACAGCCAGGCGCCGCAGGTAACCGCCATCGAATTCAGTGCTGCCTCACTGGCCATGGAAGATGAACCCACGACTGATTTCGTAGTCCGCGCGACCGTCACCGACGCCCAGGGGCCAGCCAACATCGACTGGGTCGAGTTGGACCTGCTGATTGACGGGCTGGCCGATCCGAATTGGCTGGACAGTGACCCGGTCCGAGGCTCGGCAATCATGTACGACAACGGGGAAGAAGCAGGCGACGTGACAGCCGGTGACGGGATTTTCACGAACAACCGGCTGGAACCGGTTCCCGACAGCAACTTCTTCGAGCGTTTTTCGCTGCCCAGTGAGGTGGTGCTGCGGGTGATGGTCAAGGACGTCGATGGCAACTACACATTCGCCGACACGGTGCTGCCGCTGAGCGAGGGCTAGTCGACAGCGACCGGCGGCCCGTAACACGTTGAATCGTCCGCCGCGCTGGTCTACAACCCGGAGACTGCGGCCGACGTTTTCCGTGCGCCGATCAGTAGCTGCAGACAGCGGCACCGTGCTTCGGCACGGGACCGCGCCTGGCGCCAGTGCGACAACCCCCGCACCCCGCCCGGCGTGGCAGAACGGGTGCTGCAGCGGGCTAGTGAGTAACCACTCCGTGACGGTCGAACGTCAAGTCGACAGGCCGGTACTTGTCACCGGTGCCTCGGGCTATATCGGTGGCCGCCTGGTGCCGCGGCTGGTGGCAGCCCGACATCGCGTGCGCTGCCTGGTTCGCGAGCCGCGCAAGCTGGAAGACCGACCATGGGCCAACGCGCCGGGCGTGGAGATCGTCCGTGGCGACGCCGGTGACGAAGAGGGCTTGCAGCGCGCCATGGCCGGGTGCGAGTCGGCCTACTATCTGATTCACTCGATGATGGCCGCGGGCGCGGTATATCGCCAGCGCGACCGCCGGCTCGGGAGGCTGTTCGCGCGGGCCGCCGAGCGGGCGCAGCTCAAGAGAATCATCTACCTGGGAGGCCTCGGAGAGAAGGGCGACGGGCTTAGCAACCATCTGGCCTCGCGCCGAGAGGTGGAAGACGCCCTGGCCTGCGGTACAGTGCCGGTCACGGTGCTTCGGGCGGCCATGATCATCGGCGCGGGATCGGCCTCGTTCGAGATACTGCGCTACCTGGTCGAGCGGCTGCCGGTGATGGTGACGCCCAAGTGGGTCAGCACGCACTGTCAGCCCATCGCAGTCCGCAACGTGCTCCACTACCTCGTCAACTGCCTGGAGACACCGGCGACCATCGGCCGCACGCTCGACATCGGCGGCGCCGACGTTATGACCTATCGGCAGATCATGCAGGTCATGGCACAGGCACTGGGCCTGCGGCGACGGCTCATTCTGCCGGTGCCGGTGCTCACTCCGCGGCTCAGTTCGTTGTGGATACACCTGGTGACACCTATCAGTCATCGAATAGCCCGTCCCCTGGCAGACGGCCTGCGCAACCGCGTGGTCTGCCGGGATAACGCAGCCGCCCGCTTGATCGCGCAGCGCCTGCTGACCATACGCGAGGCGATAGACGAGGCTCTCGGCAACACTCAGAACCACCATATCGAAACCACCTGGTTCGATGCGGGCGCCATGCCTGGCGACCCGGATTGGGCGGGCGGCAGGGTCTGCAGAGACCGCCGGTCCCGGCCGGTCAAGGCGCCGCCGGAAATCGTCTACGGCGCCGTATCTCGTATCGGAGGTG
>JANQGB010001337.1 GCA_028277545.1 Phycisphaerae bacterium
GAGATAATCTCCGTGATGGAGACCTCCGACTGCATAGTCCGGCCGGCCAACCTGGCCCCCGAGGCGCCGGGTCGAGAATACGCCATCTATCAGACGGAATCGGGCCACCGAGTGGCGGTGGTGGCCGTCCTGGGCCGGCTGTACATGCGCGTGCAGTCGGACTGCCCTTACAGAGCCGTCAACCGCGTGTTGTCGGCCCTTCCAGACGACGTGCACGCCGTGGTGGTGGACCTGCACGGTGAAGCCACCAGCGAGAAGATTGCCATGGGCTGGCACCTGGACGGGCGGGTCAGCGTTGTATTCGGCACGCACACCCACGTGCCCTCCGCCGACGAACGCGTTCTGCCTCGCGGGACGGCCTACATAACCGACCTGGGCATGACCGGGCCTTATGATTCGGTCCTGGGCCGCGACAAGGAACGCGTCTTGCGGGCCATGGTCAGCTCCGTGCCGGCTCCGTTCGATGTTGCCACCGACGACCCGCGGCTCTGCGGCATAGTCGTAGAAGTGGACACGGAGACGCGCCTGGCCAGATCGATTCAGCGTGTCTGCTTCCAGGATGCCGATCCGCAGGCGGCCCGCTGAGCCGCGATCGGTGGGGCGCGCCAGGCGCTGCGGTCACCGGTTGACGCCACGAGTCCAGTCGGTCAGTGACGGCGGATGAAGCCTGCCCGACCTCGACGGCCGTAACCACGGGGATACACCATGCCCACTGAAGAACCCCAGCGAGTGAACCTGGCAGCGATGCCCACACCTCTGATCCGGCTCGACCGGCTGGCCGAGGAACTGGGCGGTGCCGAAATCTGGCTGAAGCGCGATGATCTGACCGGGCTGGAGCTGTCGGGCAACAAGGTCCGCAAGCTGGAGTACGTGGCAGCCGACGCCCTGAATAACGGCTGCGACACCATAGTTACCGAGGGCACCTGCCAGTCGAATCACTGCCGGGCTACCGCCGCGGTGTGCGCCAAGCTTGGCCTGCAGGCTGTGCTGCTGATCCGGCCGGAGCCGCCGAATGAAGTGCAGGGCAACCATCTGCTGGACATGTTGTTCGGTGCCCGCCTGCGCTGCTATCCGCGGGACAGTTTCGAAGCGGATCGCGAAGGTATTGTCCGTAGTGTCCTCGACGACCTGCAGGCGGAAGGTCTCAAGCCCCGCTGGACGCCCATGGGGGCCTCCGAGCCGCTGGGCTGCTGGGGCTACATCCGGGCGGCGGGCGAACTGAGTGAGCAGCTTGTCGAGAGAGGGCTACAGAACAGCGACGTGATCCTGCCGGTGTCATCCGGCGGAACCTACGCCGGAATGCTGTTGGGTACCTTGCTGAAGCAGACCGAAGGGCTGAGCCTGTGGGCGGTTCCGGTGAGCGACGACGTAGCCTGGCACACCAGTGAGGTGGGCAGGCTATGTCGTGAGACGATTGGGCAGTACGGCTTGCCGGTCGAGTTCGAAGACTCGGCCATGCGGTTCATCGACGGTTACGTGGGCGAGGGCTACGGGATTCCGTACGCTGCTGCCATCGACGCCATCAGGCTGCTGGCCCGCACCGAAGGCATCGTGCTGGATCCGGTATACACCGCCAAGGCGTTCTGCGGCATGTTGGACGGCGTGCTGGCCGGCCGGTTGGGGCGAGAGCGGCCGGTGGTGTTCGTTCACACCGGGGGTGTGTTCTCCGATTTTGCGTGGCCTGAGAAGATAGTCGGCGTCAGAGAGTAGGAGGGCTTCGTGCTGAGGATTGCGATCGGTCAGATATCACCGGTGATACTGGACCGCGAGGCTACGTTGGCCAAGGTCATGGCCCGACTGCGGGAGGCTGCGGAGCGCGGCTGCGGGTTGGCCGTCTTCGGTGAGACGCTGGTTCCGGCCTACCCGTTCTGGCTCTGTCGAACCGACGCGGCCAGCTTTGACGATCCGGACCAGAAGCATCTGCACTCTCTGTATCTCGAGCAGGCGGTCAGCATCGACGAAGGACACCTTGATGACGTGTGCCAAACGGCCGGCGAGAGCGGGTTGACCGTGGTGCTTGGTGTGGCGGAGCGACCGGCTGAGCGCGGCGGTCACACCGTCTACTGTTCGCGAGTTGTTATCGACGAACGTGGCACGATTGCCTCGGTCCACCGTAAGCTCATGCCCACCTACGAAGAACGGCTGACCTGGGGCATCGGCGACGGAGCCGGCCTGGTCACGCATCGGGTGGGCGAGTTCACCCTCGGGGCGCTGAACTGCTGGGAGAACTGGATGCCGCTGGCCCGGTCCGCCCTCTATGCGGCTGGCGAGGATTTGCACGTGGCCCTGTGGCCCGGGTGCCAACGCCTGACCCGGGACATCACCCGCTTCATCGCCCTGGAGTCACGGTCCTACGTGGTTTCGGTCGGCAGCCTGATTCGGGAAACGGATGTACCCCAGAGTGTCCCCCTTCGGGAGCGCATGGTGGAGCCCGGCGAGGTAGTTTACGACGGCGGTTCGTGTGTGGCCGGCCCGGACGGCCAGTGGGTCATCGAGCCGGTTGTCGGGCGTGAGGAACTGCTGATCGCCGAGCTGGACCACGAGCAGGTCCGTCGGGAGCGCCAGAACTTCGACCCCTCGGGCCACTACTCCCGGCCAGACGTCCTGCGACTGACAGTGGATCGGCGGCGGCACAACGCTGCCCGGTTCCTGGACGAAGCGGGGTCGCCCGAGTCATAGGCCCTTAGCGGCCGAGCCGCACCACCAAGGCTACCGCAAACACAGTGAAGACGAACAGGCCCGCGATGAGTACGGCCGCTATCGCCAGCAGGATGGCTCGCGGCAGACGCAGATAGCACTTCAAGCCCGCACACAGAAACACAGCCGGCACGGCGAGTGGTACAGCTATGTTCACTAACTCCGCTGGTATACGCAGGTAGGACAAGTCCAAGCGATACACGGTATAGGTCACGGAGTTCAGAAACACAAACAGGACAGAGTAGAGCGCGCAGGACGCCGGGGCCGCATAAGCAACAACGCGAAGGATCTGTACCGTTCGAACGCGGCACCGGCCAAGAGTCTGGCGTAGCGATGCTAACACGCCGAGTGCAACCAGCACGACAAGAAAGACCGTGCCGAGCAGAACGGGCGCCTGTTTCGCACTCGGGGCGGCCGGCTGCCGCTGCAGGTCAACCGCAAGGTCCCCCAGGACCCGGCCAATCGCCGGATCGATGAAACCCAGGAGGAATCCACCCATGCTTGCCAGCAGCCGAGTCACAAGCGCGGTCGCGGGCAGCATGATGACGAATATCGGGCCGGTGCTGCCAAGCAGGAACCATAGCGGTCCGGCGTGAACTCGATCGTGAATCGAGATGCGCCGCCAAAAGTGAAACGGGCGCATCGTGGCGGTAAAGGTCTTGAGCCAGGAATGCGCGGGCCGGCTGCGCCAGTGATGTTCAAACAGGAAATCGCTTTGCCACGCGGAGCGATCCAGGACATCGCGCCAGGCAAACTGCAAACCGCACTCCGGACAGCGGGGTTGCTGCAGCGTGTAGAGGTTGTAGCCGCAGCGCGAACAGTGGACTTCGAAGTCGATTTTATCCCACGCCGGCTGCCCGTCGCAGAGGAATGCTGCAACTTGTTGGTCGCTGTCGTTCATGCGCTCGCTGGTCCGAGGTCTCACCTGCTCACTTCGGCGTGATTGTGAGGATCGGCGTGTTGCTCGCAAGCCTCTCCTGCCGGCTAATCCACGCTTGACCGGTCCACGCGCGGGTCTATATTGCCCTTGACGGTTTGGAACGACCGTTGTTAGCGGAGATGGGCGCAGATCATGGAAACAGCTTCGACTACCGGGAACCGCGGCAAGTGGTGCGCACTGGGCCTGTTGCTGACGTTGGCCGGCGGGGTGGTCTATGGGGTGTTGTTGGGGCAGCCGTTCTCGCGCTCGACCGGTCTGCCGACCTTCGTGCTCATGCTGGCCGGCGTCGCCATCGGCCTGTACGCCGCCGCGGGGGATCGGCGCGGATGGGTGCGGGTGGCGGCCGGGGTCGATGTGCTGCTGCTGGCGGGATTCGCGGGATACCTCTTTGTCTTCGCGCGACTGCCGGCCTCCGCTCAGGCCGACCTGGCGATGGCGCCGGACTTCACCCTGCCCGATCACGAGAAGCAGGACATCACGCTGAGCGAGCAATGGGCCAGAGGACCGGTCTTACTCGTCTTCTACCGCGGGCACTGGTGACCGACCTGTATCGCAGAACTCCGAGGTCTCGGAGAAGTCAGCACTGAACTCCAGCGTCGCGGCGGCCGGCTGCTGGCCGTTTCTGTCGATACGCCGCAACAGTCGCGCAAGGTCGTCGAGAAGAACCGCCTGCCGTTCCCCATCCTGGCGGATGTCGACCGCCAGGTCATCAAGGACTACCGCCTGCTGCATCAGGGCGGCGGGCCGAATTACTCTGACATCCCTATCCCCGCCCACGTTCTGGTCGAACAGGACGGGCGCATCGCCTGGCGGCACGTGGCCATGAGCATCCAGGATCGCCCGCATCCGAAGGACGTGCTGGCTGAAGTCCGTAAGCTCGATGGCGCGCCGACTTCCTCCGCTGGCGAATGAAACGGGGATCTCAAGTGAGAAGTGAGAAGTTAGAAGTCGGAATTGAGAATTGAGAAGGGAGAGCGTCTGACGCCGGGGCAGGCCCTCTCTGCCGGATCAGCGATGCCAGGCGCCTATCGTGGTGGCTTGTTCTTGCTGGAGGGCTTTCCAGGCCAGTTGGAACCAGGGGGCTATGGGGTTCTGGTGCAGAAACGCTGCCAGCTCAGTTGCTGAGACCGGGACCACGTCGTCTATCTCGGTCATTACGGGCTTCGGCGAGCCCTCGAACCGTGCCAGCAGTACGGCACACACTTCTCTCTCCGACCAGTCTTCGTTGTATTGGGCGTGGTAGTTGATATCGCTGAGACGGATCACGTCGTACGGCTGAACCGACAGTTCCTCCTGGATGCGGCGCTGCGTGGCCGACACCGAATCTTCACTGGGCAGCGGGTGCGTGGCTACTGTGGCGTCGTAGAAACCTGGCCAGAGGGGCTTGTCCGGTGCCCGCCGGGCGAACAGCAGGTGGCCCTGATCGTCGAATAACAGGCAGGTGATGGCCCGGTGTAAGCGCCCCGCCCCCCGGTGAGCCTCGACCTTATCCATCGTTCCCAGTTCGCGGTCGGCATCGTCCACCAGCACTACCAGGTCGCGGGGATCGCTCTGCGGGGCGTGGCCGGCGGTGTCCGAGGTGGCGTTCATAGCGGCAGGTTATCTCCGCCGGCCTTCGACCGTCAACTGCACCGGGCTGGCGGACAGGCGGTCGGTGCCGATGGTGTTGCCGCCCGTGTCCACTCGGCCGAAGGTGAGCACGCCCGTGGGGCAGCTCTGCACGCAGGCGCTGCACCGCACGCATTGAACGTCGTCCATGGGCCGGCCCTGGTTGGCGAAGCTCATAATGTCGATGCCCTGATGGCAGACCGAGGTGCAGACGTTGCAGGAGATGCACTTCTTCTTGTCGCTCAGGATGCGGAACGTGGTGAACTTGGCGTAGATGTGCATCAGCGCCGCCAGCGGGCAGGCGAAGCGGCACCAGACCCGCCCGCTGAACCAGAAGTAGCAGCCCACGCCCAGCACCCCGGCCAGCATGATGTCCACCATCCACTTGTAGTTCAGAAACGGCAGCTTGGTGAACAGGTAGCCGAACAGATCGGCAAAGAGCGAGCCGGGCCAGATCCAACCGCAGACCCGCAGGACAAAGAGCACGGCAGCGAAGGCCAGGATAGCCTGACCGACCATGTTGAGCCGATTCCACCGCGGACCGTGAGGCATCTTGTGTCGCTGCGTGTCGCCCAGCGTCTCGGCCAAGGCGCCGCAGGAACAGATCCAACCGCAATAGGCGCCCTTGCCCCAGCGCCGGATCAGCAGCGGGATGATCACGAAGGTCTGAATCGAGCCCAGCACCAGCCAGCCCCAGATCGGTTGGTCGGTGAAGAAGTTGAACACGAACAGCGGCCAGGCCAGAACCAGGCCATAGGCCCGCCAATAGGACCCGTTGGGAAAGAACTGGTCGCCGATCCAACCCATCACACCGCCGCCGTCGAACCAGCCGTTGTGCCCCGCCCAAGGCAGCAGGATCGCCGGCAACACAAAAAGCGGGACGCACTGGATGGCCATCAGGGTGAGCGTCTGTACCGTGACATACGGGGTACGTCGGCGGCGCATACGGCGAACGCCGAAGAGCACCACGCACAGGCAGTAGGCCAGCGAGTAGCAGAAGCCTCCGTCCGTCATGGATTCGCGGAGGGTGTACAGCAGGTGGGTCCTGGTGTTGGCCGCGGTCGAGACCCAGGCGCCCAGCCCTGCGAAGACCCCGCCCACGTTGAAGGGAAACCAGCCGCGCTGCTGAAACCAGGCCTTGATCGGCAGCTCGGCCGCGGTGGTCTTCCAGTGGTACAGAAACACGCAGAACAGCAGGAACGCCAGGAAGCCCAGGTACCGTCTGGCTTGCCACTCGCCGGCTACGGGTATGCCGCTCCGCCGGAAGAAATCGAGCGACGGTTCGCGGCCTATGAGCTTGAACACGACGTCGTTGGCCACGGTCAGTTCACGATGATCGTCGCCCACCGCCAGGGTCACGTCGTCCTTGCCTATGTTGGTGACGTTTGACGGCAGCAGCAGGCGGATGCCCCCGGGCCGAGGAGTGT
>JANQGB010000209.1 GCA_028277545.1 Phycisphaerae bacterium
CGCAAAGGAAGCAAAAGCGTAGTGCCAAAGCCAAAACCGAAAACCGTAAGTCTCGTCGCTCTAAGAAGATGCAATTTGCTGCTGTAGAAGATGGGCCAAGCGTTGGGTTGCGCTGGTCTATTCGCTACGGGTGTGCTGTTCGGTGACTTCTCGCCCGCCTGCCGCTACTTGGAAGCCGCCGCTACGTAGCTCTTGAGATCGTCATGCCGCCCCAGGCTCTCGAGCAGCATCTCCATGGCTCGGTCCGGGGCCCGACCTGGCATGTCGCGCCTGAGCCGGTAGGCAACTTCCAGCGTTTCGGGGTCCAGCAGGAGCTCTTCCTTGCGGGTCCCTGACATCTCCAGATTGATGGCCGGCCAGATCCGCTTGTTGGCCAGTTCGCGGGACAGCATGATCTCCATGTTCCCCGTGCCCTTGAACTCGTTGAAGATCACGTCGTCCATTCGCGAGCCGGTCTCGATCAGGGCCGTGGCAATGATGGTCAGCGATCCGCCGTTCTCGATGTTGCGGGCGGCGCCGAAAATCGACTTCGGTTCCATCAGAGCCCGGGCGTCCAGCCCTCCGGACATGATGCGCCCGCTGGTTCCCACGTGGGCATTGAAGGCCCTGCCCAGTCGCGTGAGCGAGTCCAGCAGCATGAACACGTGGGCGCCACACTCGACCATGCGCTTGGCCTTCTCGACCATCAGACGAGCGATGCGGACGTGGGAGGCGATATCGTGGTCGTTGCTGCTGGCGACAACCTCACCGCGCACGTTGCGGCGCATGTCGGTGACTTCTTCGGGACGCTCGTCGATCAGCAGCACCATCAGGTACATGTCCGGATAGTTGGCGGCCACGCCGGCCGCCATCTGCTGCAGCAGCACGGTCTTGCCCGTTCTCGGCGGCGCGACAATGAGTCCCCGCTGCCCTCGCCCGATAGGGGTGAGCAGATCGATCACCCGCATGGTCAGCGGGCCGCCCACCGTGTCGAAGCGGATGGGTTCGGCTGGGTCCACCGCCACCAGGTCGATCAGCGGCGTCAACTCGGCGTAGGCATCAGGGGCCAGGTCGTTGATCGTCTCGATTTGGAGGGAGGATCCGTTGCCGCGTCCCTTGCGATCGCGTGTGCCGGCGAGCTGGCCGGCCACTGTCTCGCCGCCTCGCAAGCGAAATTGCTGAACCTGACCGCCGGAGAGGCGCGCGTCGTTGGGGGCCGCTCGATAATTGCGGCCGGGCTGCCTAAGAAAGCCGCCGCCCTTGCCGTTGGGGTTGGCTTCGAATGTTCCGTTGACTGTCCGAGTCTTGTCTGCCATCGTTTGGGAACCACCGTCTGTGAGGGCCGTCCCGTCCTGGGACAGCCGGTAGGAAAAAACTCTGGGATGCCAGTAATCAGAAGGTTTTTCTGCTGCGGCGAACCGTGCGGTGCATAATCCCCTGAATGCATCCGCGAGAGAGGATCGGCGTAACCCTTCTTTTATCAATAATTTATGTCAATTGAACTGCATCTGTCCGATGCACCCTTACCCATATATCGTCCCGCCAGCCCAAAAGTCAACTGCCCCGGTCCGGAAATAGCAGGCACAACAGGTCCGCGGCCACCCCGGGCGGCGCGGCGATCCGACAATTTGCGTGGATTTTGACTTGACATTAAGCCCCGGCTGTGCCATCTTCCCCCGCCTGTTGGCGGTAGCGGACGATTCGCTGCTGCCAGGGACGGCACCTGGGACGCGGCGGGATTTGCGGTCCAGTGGGCCGGGGCGGCCGCTCAAGGACTCAGCCCGGCAGCCGAACGTTGGCAAAAAGTTAATGTTCGGCCAGCAGGCAGTCCGATATGGGCCTTAATATGGCGGCCGCCAGCTGTGTGGGCGGCTTGCCGCACGGGCGCCAAGCGAAAGAAAGTTCCGGCGCGGGTCAATTTTTCGCTTGCCCTTGTCAATGATCGCGGTCATAATCTCCGCGGCATTTGTCTAAAGCCGGTTTCGATCGTTGGACGGTGCGGTCAGGCGACTATTGAAACGCGGTGGCAGTCAGCGGCGTTAGGAGCATGCAGTAGGACGCCCTCTCTTCGGCAGAGCGTAAGCCCGGACGGAGGGAGGCTCACATAAACGTTGGCCCGGTCGCAAGCCCGGTGGCGCGGTTAAGCGGGCGACAGGTGTGACCGAGGCGAAAGGACTGCATCAAGGCGCGGTCAAGAGAAAACAATTAGTACTTCCGAACTTGGGTAATGTGTATGATGCCGGGCGATCGTCCCGGCGGGTCTTTGTTTCTTGCTGGTATTGATCGTCCGGAAAAACTTCGGACCAGCGAGATCGCCAATCTTTCTAGAAGGAGGTCCAACGATGGGCAAAAAGACGCTGAAGGGTGTTGCGGTAACGGCACTCGGCGGAACGGTTCTCGGCTTTGGTGGCTGCCTCGACGGCTTCTGGGGCTGGCTCGTCCGTGACGCCGCTGCCTCGGCTGCCTACGAGTTTGTCTGGGACAACGATGCGGTCTTTGACCTGTTCCAGGATGACTTCGGCACCGGGACTGAGTACGACGACCGTACCACCAACGATCCTAGCCGCGACGAGCCCGATCCCGAATAAGCACTCGGCGCTTCAACGGCTACGACTAAGTGCCCCAACCTGACGTGGGCACGGAGTCCCGTTGTAATCAGGGCAGCGGGATCGGAAAGTGTTTCCGATCCCGCTGCTTCTTTGCGCCCGCAGGGACGCCGGTGCTTGGGAGGGGCGCCAAGGCGACGGCATGGCTTGCGCGCCGCTGGCCGGCACATCGGTGCCGCGCAGCTGTCGGGCGGGCTGAAGGCGCCGAATATCCGCGCAGGGGCAGAGGGTGGCAGGCGAGGTTTAGCTGCTGCCAATGTTCTGGCGCTGGAGGAGGGAG
>JANQGB010000226.1 GCA_028277545.1 Phycisphaerae bacterium
GACTTCATCATGAGTCGTGCCCACGACAGCGACGGTGCCTGGAAGTACCGCACGGCCGTCGCCCTCGGACTTGCCCGCTGGGACAGCGGTATGCCGGACGGGCTCTGGGACAGGCTCGGCATCGACCCGGCAGACGCCGGCAACGGAAACGACTGGGTCGGTTCCGGGGAAGTGGTGTGGCTGGAGCAGTTCGGCGATCGCTCCCTGGCGTCCTCGGAGACCATCTTCTACAACTACATCAGCGGCTACATGAACAAGACCTGGACCAAGCTCTACCAGGCCAACAACGACTTCAAATACGAGTACGGCGTCAAAACCTTCATCAACTATCTGTTGGAGCGCCGACCGTATCACTCCCACACGCCGGAGTTCGCCGACACCAACGCCCAGCCGATGCAGGCCGTTAAGGACGCGACCGGACACATGATGGCTGTCATCGAGTCGCTGGACACCAACGACCAGGTCTCGCTGGAGATCTACGGGACGACTGCCATCCACGAGGTCGACCTGACTACTGACTACCAGGCGATAACTGACCGCCTGACCGGCATGCAGGCGGCGTACTACGAATCCTGGACCAACATGGGCGGCGGAATCACTCGGGCGATCGAGGAACTGAGCAGCGACCGGGCTCGTTCGGCGTCTCGGAAGATAATGATCCTGCTGACCGATGGGTATGCCAACGTTACGCCAGAGGGAAAGACCGGCGACTACGCGGGAGGCCGGGCCTACGCACTGGACATGGCTGAAGAGGCGGCCGCCGATGGTGTTCGCATCTTCGCGGTGAGCGTCGGCGCGTGGGCCGATACGGACCTGATGCAGGAGATCGCCGAACTCGGATCGGGCCAGCACTTTCACGCAGAGGGCACGATCGAGGAGTACAGCGAGCAGTTGGACGATATCTTCAGGCTGCTTGGCGGGCAACGACCCGTGGAGTTGATCGAGTAATGACTGCGTCGAGCACGCTTTGTCAGAAGCGGTGCACACGCGGATCGTGGACAGGCTGAACGCCCGTCCGCCCCCGGGCGTGCCCGAGCGGTCTGATCCGCGTCGGCCACGCCCGGGGGCCGCGGCCCCAGGACGGGGCGCGGCAGTCCGCCCGGGGGGAATCGACGCAGCACAGGACGAAGGGACCGGCAGATGGCTTCGGGGGTACGAGTCATCGTCTTCAACGCGGACGAGACGTACTCCACCGAACTGCGCACTACGTTACTGGCCTTCGAGGGTGTGAAGATCGTAGCGGAGGTGGACGAGCCGGTCCTGCTCCCGCAGGCCGCCAAGCAGTTTCCGGCAGATTTGCTGGTCGTCCACCTGGTCCCTGACGCCGAGACCGCACTGCACATGGCCGGGCAGGTCGCGTCGGAGATGCCGGATTTGGCGGTCTTCGCGATCTCCGAATCCACCGACGGACAGTTGATTCTGGCGGCCATGCGGATGGGGATCCGCGAGTTCGTCACCAAGCCGGTGGATCAGAACATCCTCGGCGAGGCCCTCGCCAAGACCACTCAACGGCGGGTAAGCGCAGCCCCGTCGGGCCGGCTGATTTCGGTGTTGGGCGGAGCGGGCGGCGTGGGGGCGACCTCCATCGCCGTTAACCTGGCCGTCGAACTGGCCGGGGTCGCCACGCGAGGCGTAGCCCTGGTCGACCTGGATTTCCGGTTCGGCCAGGTGGCAACCATGCTGGACCTGGAGTCGACCTACACGATCGCAGACCTCTGCGAATCACACGAACAACTAGAGCCGCAGGTGATTGAACGGGCGCTGGCCGAGCATGACAGTGGGATCAAGGCACTGCCCCGACCACAGCACTTCAGCCAGGCTGAGAACATCTCGGCCGCCCACTGCGTGGGAGTGCTCAACGGTCTGACCAGTATGTTCGAGTACGTGGTGGTCGACGGGCCATCGCGCTTCGACATGGGCGCCAAATCAGTGCTCGACCTGGCCGATGATATTCTGCTCACCATGCACCTGCTGGTGCCCTGCGTGCGTAACGTCAGCCGCATGGTCGAGGGCATGCGTGAGGTCGGTTTCAACCTGGGCCGGCTCAAGCTGATCTGTAACCGGAGCGGCCGGGCGTCCGGTAACCTGGCCCTTGATGACGTCCGAGAAACACTGAACCTGGACGTGCACTCCGTGCTTCCTGACGACTGGGCCACCATGAGCGGCTCGATCAACCTGGGCGAACCGTTGGCTACCTTTGCCCCGAAGTCGCGCGTGCGACTGGCGCTGCTGGATTTGGCCGAGCGACTTCATGGAAGCGACGGCCAGGCCGATGAACAGGAGGGCAAAACCAAGGGCGGGCTGTTCAGCAAAATCTTCAGCGACGCCTAGGCCACCTGGGGGACCGCCGCCGAGGTAGTCCCTGCGTAACGCTTGCTTGGGGGTACCGAGACGTGTTTGGAAAGAAACCTGCTGCTCCACTGAAGATACCGCCGCCACCCAAGCCGGCGGCGGCCAAGCCTGCGCCCGAGAAGCCCAAGCCAGCCGGCCAGCCTCCAAAACCGACCAAGCCCGCCCAGGAGAAGCTCGACCAGTTCAACGAACTCAAGACCCGGCTGCACCGCAAACTGGTCGAACAACTCGACCTGACGCGGATGACCGGCGACGACGATACGCTGCGCGAGCAGGTGAGGGAGGTGGTCCTGCACCTTTGCGAGCAGGAAAACACGCTGCTGAACTACAACGAACGGCAGCGGCTCATCAGCGAGGTGCTGGACGAGACCTTCGGACTGGGACCACTGGAGGTGCTGCTGGGCGATCCTAGTATCAGCGACATTCTGGTCAACGGCCCGCAGCAGGTGTACGTCGAGCGCGGCGGATCACTCGAGCTGACGCCCGTCCGTTTCCGCGACAACGCGCACCTCATGCACGTGATCGACAAGATCGTCAGTGCCGTGGGCCGTCGCTGCGACGAGACGCAACCGCTGGTCGATGCCCGGCTGAAGGACGGCTCGCGTGTCAACGCGGTCATCCCGCCGCTGGCCATCGACGGTTCGAGCGTGTCCATTCGCCGCTTTGGAGCAGATCCCGTAACCTGGGACAACTACGTCGAGTGGAAGTCGTGCACGCAGGAAATGCGTGACTTCCTGGAGGCCTGCGTCAACGCCCACCTGAACATCCTCATCGTGGGTGGAACGGGCTCGGGCAAGACCACGCTGCTCAACAACCTGTCCTCGTTCATACCCGAGACCGAGCGGATCGTGACCATCGAGGACGCCGCCGAGCTGCAGCTCCGCCAGCCGCACATAGTGCGCCTGGAGAGCCGCCCGGCCAACATCGAAGGCAAAGGCCAGATAGCGATTCGCGACCTGCTGGTGAACAGTCTGCGAATGCGTCCCGATCGGATCGTGGTCGGCGAGTGCCGCGGTCCTGAGACGCTGGACATGCTGCAGGCCATGAACACCGGTCACGACGGCTCCCTGACCACCATCCACGCCAACAGCACGCGCGATGCCGTACAACGTGTGGAGACCATGGTGATGATGGCCGGCTTCGAGCTGCCCTTGCGGGCCATCCGGCAGCAGTTTGCCTCCGCCATTCACCTGATCGTGCAGGCTCAGCGGCTGACCGGCGGTCCGAGGAAGATCGTGACCATAACCGAAGTACAGGGGATGGAAGGTGACATCATCACCATGCAGGACATCTTCAGCTTTGAACAACTGGGCATCAGCCCGTCGGGGAAGGCATACGGACAGTTCGTCGCGACAGGCATTCGACCCGGGTTCCTCGAACGTCTCAAGACCGCGGGCATGCCGGTGGACCACAGCATCTTCGAACGACAGGTGCTCGCAGCGGACGAGGTTTCCTGACCGCACCGCCCGGCGGATTGCGGATGGGGTGTGACATGCATGCGTTATTGAACCTACCCATGGCTGCGGTGAGCATGAGCGGCTACCTGTTCTTCTTCCTGCCGGCCGCGGGAGCCATGCTCCTGGTCTACGGCATCTACCAGGTGATCGTCGAGTCGCGCCAGGGCGAACGTAAGAAGGTACTGAGCCGCCTGCAGGGTATCGGCGGCTCGGCGACCACCAGGGCGACCGACTCCATCCTGCGCCGCAACCTCGGCAAGGAGGATCTGGACGCCTTCAGTGGGGCGATCTCCAAACTGAGCTTCATCCCCAAGCTGCAGACCATGCTGGACCAGGCCAACATCGACTGGGCCGCCTCCCGAATGATGGTCAACCTGGGTGGTGCCAGCCTCTCGGCATTGGTGTTGCTGCTGCTGGTCGGCATCGGGCCCGTGGTGGCCCTGGGCTGCGCGGGTGCGATCCTGGCTCTGCCCCTGGTCTACGTCTCTTTCCGTCGCAAGCGGCGAATGGCCAAGCTGACCGACCAGTTGCCCGACGTCTTCGAGATGATGAGTCAGGCGCTGCGCGCCGGACACTCCCTGGCCAGTGCCATCCAGCTGGTCCACGAGCAGTTGCCCGATCCGGTCTCCACGGAGTTCGGGCGGGTGTTCCACGAGCAGAACCTGGGCATCAAGATCGAGGACGCCTTGCTGGCCATGGCGGACCGCGTGGACTCGCTCGACGTTCGCTTTTTCGTGACCGCGGTGCTGATTCAGCGGCAGACCGGCGGCGACCTGGCTGAGGTCCTGGACAAGATCGGGTCGGTGATCCGCCAGCGCATCGAATTGTTCGGGCTGGTCAGAGGGTTGACCGCTGAAGGACGACTTAGCGGATGGGTGCTGTTCGGCCTGCCGATTGTCGTGTTTATCGCAGTGCTGTACATGAATCCCAGTTATGGCGAAGTGCTGCTCACCGAGCCGACCGGCAAGATCATGCTCATGATTGCCGCCGGAATGCAGTTGATGGGACTGGCCATGATTCGCTGGATCGTCAACATCAAGGTCTGACGTCAATCCAATCCGCCCGTGATGTTGTCCGGGCGGCGGAGGTACAACCATGTCGCCACTGGTGATTGTGTTACTGGTAGTGATCAGCGTGGCCCTGATCGCCTACGCCCTCATGCCGAGGAAGACCGAAGACCAGGAGGCGATCCTCCGGCGGATGACCGGCAAGCGGTCCACCGAGCAAGCGGATCTGCTGCGCAAAGAGGCCAAGGAATCAGTCACCAAGAAGATGGTGCAGAAGGTGGCGCCCATCGCCACCCGACCGGTAATGCCCAAAAACGCGGAGGAGATGTCCCGGCTGAACGTCAAGCTGGCCAACGCCGGGCTGCGTCGCGAGAACGCCGCCACTCATTTCCTGGCCAGCAAGACCATCCTGGGCATTATCTGTGCGATCGTGGGCGTGGTTTACGCCTTAAGCCGTGGGGGAGATTCACAGCAGATCGCCACCTGGACGATTGTCCTGGCGGCACTGGGCTTCATGGGGCCCAACGTGTGGCTCAGTATGGCCGTCAACAGCCGCCGCGACCAGGTCCGCAAGGGACTACCCGACTCGCTGGATCTGCTGGTGATCTCGGTCGAGGCGGGCCTGGCACTGGACGCCGCCATTCAGCGGGTGGGTGACGAACTCAAGAACGTTCATCCCACGCTGAGCGAGGAGTTCCAGATCACGAGTCTCGAAGCCCAGATGGGCATTCCCCGGGCAGAGTCCTTGAACAACATGGCTGGCCGCACTGGCGTGCCCGAGGTCCGTTCCCTGGTCAGTATCGTCAACCAGGCGGAGCGCTTCGGTACCAGCATCGCCCACGCCCTGCGGAACCAGGCGGACGCCCTGCGGGTCAAGCGCCGCCAGGAGGCCGAGGAACGAGCCCAGAAGACCACCGTCAAGCTGATGATGCCGCTGATCATGTTTATCTTCCCGGCCATCTTCGTGGTGCTGGCCGGCCCGGCGGTCCTGCGGCTCATCGACACCATGAGCAACTCGTCAAACCTGTAGGCGGTGCTGACCAGCAGCACGCCATCTCCGGCTTCATCGCCGAGCGCCGGAGCGAACGGCGGTATCAGTACTGGTGGACACGGTGCCAACCAGGCTACCGCGGCCAATAAGCTCTTATCAGCCTGATATGCCGGGTCCGAACGCCAGACCGGCCTGGCATGTTCCAGAGACATCCCACCGATCCGTCTGCCCGCTACCGCTGCGCCACCAAACAGCGGTCAGCCCGGCGCCTTCTTATGACCGATAAATTTACGAAGGTTGCCCCAGAATTCGCTCGATAGTTACAGGACCAGGGCGGTTGACCAGGGCGAGTTCGAGGTCGGACGGTCCAGCAGCGCGGCAGCGCACCGTCCCGGCAGGTGATGGTCCGTTGAGTGACCAAGCCGCCTCGATTGGGTCCGCCAACCGTGGGATACGAGTAAGACCTGAATGCCTGAGATGCGAAGGAGCGAACGGATGTCACTCGACTTGCGTCGACACGTACTGCCTGCGGCGATCTGCCTCGCACTTGTGGGGTGCCAAGAGCCCGCCCAGCGACTAAACGCCCCGCCGCAAGGCCACACCGACCGACCTGCCGAGTCGCAGGCCTTCTACACCTATCAGGTGGACAACGCCCTGATGTCTGACATGAGCATCGCTGACGTCCACTTCGTGGCGCACACCGGCGAACTCAACTCCCTGGGCACGACCAAGCTGGCCAGAATGGCCAAGCTGATCGCGACGTACGGCGGAACGGTACGCTACTCGACGCTATCCAAGGACCAGACGCTTGTGGACCAGCGCCTGGCCCACGTGAAGGAATTCCTGGGCACCACCGGCATCGACCTGACCAACGTGGACGTGACCGTCGCCCAGGCGGGCGCCAGCCACACGTCGGCCGAACAGATCTCCGAGGCCAACCAGCGCGGCATGGAGGCCGCGGCTCTAGCCGGCCAGAACGCCGCGGCGGCCGGCTCGGCAGAATAGCAGACCGTCTGTCCATCAGGTGTTCGACTTCAACCGGTTGGGATGATAGCAATGAACAAACGGACGCAGTTAACGATTGTTGTCCTGGCGGGACTTCTGGCGGCCAGTGGTTGTGCGACGCCGCAGGAACGCACCGTACAGAGTCAGAACGAGCGCAACTGGCTTGACGCGGCTCCCGAGGCCATCAGTGCCGCCAGGCCCGTAGACGAACCCCGCATTCTGCCGCAGACCCACTTTGCCGCCGCACGGCTCTTCGAGCAGCAGGGACAGATCGAAAAGGCCATTGTGCAGTACCAGAGGGCGTACTCGTAGCCCAGGTTGTTTCGCAGATGAGCATGATCGGGCCGCAACTCGACGGCCCGATAGAGGGCCTTTTCGGCCTGGGCGTGGCGACCGATCCTGCCCTGCAGAACACCCAGGCGGTTGTAGGCCTCCACGTAGTCGTGGTTGACCGCCACCGCCCTCTGGTACTGCACAATGGCCTTTTCGATCTGTCCCTGCTGCTCGAAGAGCCGTGCGGCGGCAAAGTGGGTCTGCGGCAGAATGCGGGGT
>JANQGB010000233.1 GCA_028277545.1 Phycisphaerae bacterium
CGCAAAGGAAGCAAAAGCGTAGTGCCAAAGCCAAAACCGAAAACCGTAAGTCTCGTCGCTCTAAGAAGATGCAATTTGCTGCTGTAGAAGATGGGCCAAACGTCGATGACGCGCCGGTCCCCGTCGACTATAGACGCCGGACACTCCGAGGCACTACACCAGTCGGTGTCACCGCCAGCACCCACAACGCCCTGATCAGAGCACGACGGCAAGACCTCCAGCCGCCGACGTGCCCAATGCGCCGTCAGAGTGCCAACCCAATTGCGCTAGGCCCGGCATTCATGCCGGGTAAAGGATCTGCATCCCGCAACGCCCGATCCCGGTTCACCGGGATTCTCGATGGAGGTCTTCAGACGTCGCCGGCATACGTTATAATGCACCGCATAGCCTGCCACGTCGCGGCTAGACGGCAGGCGCACCTTCCCTGAGACCGGTGGCAAAGAGCATGGCTGATCATGACGTCTACTGGCGCGAGTGGCTGGACACCTGGCACAAGCTATCTGACCCGCATGGCCCGGCTTTCAAGGATGAGTATTCGGCAATCCACGTATTCAGCACTCTGCGAAACGATGAGAACGCTATACGAGCCTGCCTGCGGGACTACCCCTGCGGCGAGGCCCTGGGTGACCGCATCATGGAGATCTTCGCGGCTACCTCCTGGGGCGAGGAGAACCCGCAGCCCTCACAGAGCTACTACCTTCTGGTGCAGAACCCGTACCCGGCCACCGACACCGAACTCATCGACTGGGCGACACATTACCTGGAGCGGGCCCGTGAACTCGCCGGCGCCATCGACGAGATTCCCTCCGTCAAAGTCGTGCGCTGTGACGATCCGGAGAACGAAGCCACCAGTTATGACGAATGGGGCGAGATCGACATAGACCTCGCCGACTGGGTGGCTGGTTTCCTGCCGGACAGAATGGATAAGCGCACACAGGCGGCTTACTACCTGATCACTGAGCCATTGTATCGTCTCGCCTGTACGTACGATCTGGTGTACTTCGCCGAATGGGCCTTCGCCGAAGGGATCATCCGCGGCACGAATCCGTATCGGGCCAAGTTCAATCTCTGGCGGAGCAGCGTTCATCTCGGGTTCTCCGATCCCGACCAGGCCGTGATCTATGCGCCGACACTCGGCAAGAAAGTATCGCCGCCGCCCCCTCTGCTCGAAGAGGAACTGGTGGGCGTGCCCGGCCCGGATGACGAGTGGCGGCCTAAGCCTGACTGCAACGTGCCGCAACAGGACGGGTTCCGATTTTACGAGCAGAAGCGAGCGTATAGCGACCGTAATGCCATGCGGCCTGCCCAGTCCGACCTCCGCGGATTCGACCGAGACTTCGGTTGCAGGGG
The DNA here is from genome assembly GCA_028277545.1 of Phycisphaerae bacterium. Taxonomy (GTDB): domain Bacteria; phylum Planctomycetota; class Phycisphaerae; order UBA1845; family UBA1845; genus JANQGB01. The sequence continues at coordinate 1,351 of JANQGB010000233.1, forward strand.
ATTGCCCATTACCGAGTGGGACCCCGACATCCACTTCGTCATGGAACGCACCCGCCAGCGGGACATTCTGGGCACGCCGATGGGCTGGCCGCTGGTGTCAGACCGCTTCAAGACCATCATGGAGGAAGCGGCGATCACCGGCGTGACGTTTCATCCGCTAAAGGTGACCCACGAGTCCGGCGAAGAACTACCCAAGTACTGGTTCATGAATGTCCTGGGCATCGCCAACGCCCTCGACCGGTCCCAACACCCGACATACAGGACCTACCTGTGGCGCAGAGAGGAGGAGGTAGAACGCACCGCCGAGTTCACCATCCGCCAGGAAGTCGTGGGCGACCGGGATCTCTTTCGCGCGCTGGAAGACGCCAAGGGCGTTCCGAACCCTAACCGTTGGTTGGGGCCGGACCTGCCCAAGCCTGAGGTCCACATTCCCTACGAAATCTTCGTGTCGGCCCGCTACCGTGACCTCTGCATAAAGCACAAGTGTACCGGCATCGAGTTCGACGTGCATATTGCGTCGTGAACGATAGTGCCGTAGCTCTTCAGTAGCGTGGAGAACCGCACCATGGCAAGCCCGCAACAGCAATACGGCCCGAACTGGCGCGACGTCCAGGACTATCATGAAGCCATCCCGGAAGGGTCCATGCTACACCGCTTGGGCAAACCCAACGAAATGGATCAGAGTGTGAGGCGCCTCAACTCCTGGACGGAATCCGAATCAGTAGTCAGGTTCGATCCCGACAACGGTTCGCCGGACAATTCCGCCTGCCTGCGTTTTCAGAGCGACGTTTGTGGTTTGTCCGCGAGGATTCAAGAACTGGCACGCCAGACGGGCTTGGCCCAAATGGTTGAACTTGCGGCTAAAAATGCCGGTGCCAGATACGCATCCGACACTGAAGACTTCTCCGATGAGTTCTTCGACTGGTGCGACGCACAGCCAGAGACATGTTCCGAGTGGTATGGCAACCATATCCAGGGTCACGCTTACTGCATCGGCGAGGCGATAGCGCTTGGTCGTCGGTCGGAGACAGAGGTTCTCTGGCAGATGTGGTATTGGCACCGGGCAGGCCACTGGCCCTGCGGATGGGAAGGCGACTGGCCCGACTGACGGCTGATCGTGTTTTGAATCTGGTCGGGGTACGTTGCTAAGCTTCGAACCAGTCACCAGGCCGCACATGCCGACCGTTCACAAAGTCCGGCCAGGGCATCAGGCGTCCGCCTTGGGGTTTGATCTCCAGCAGTTCAATCTGGCCGGCAGCGGCGGCTACGTATAGCCGCTCGTCGATCTGCCCCGGCGCTCCGGGCGTATCAGCCCCCGGCGGCGTCTCGGCCACGCGGGCCCGGGCCAGGGTGACAGGCTCGTTTCGCTGCCCGTCAGCGGAGACAAACCGGCAGGTAGCCCCGGGCCAGGACCACATTCCGCAGACATGGGCGGCCACATCGGCGGCGGGGCGGGCGAAGTCAATGACGCCGTCCTCCTTCCGAAGTTTCGGCGCCCGAGTCGCCTTCGACTCGTCCTGCGGGTCGCCGGCCGGAATCTCGTTCTCGAACAGCGGCAAGGCCGCCTTAATGGCATCGCAGCCGATGGCCGCCAGCCGGTCATGCAGCTCCTCGGCCGTCTCCTCGGGTTTAAGTCCCGTACGCCGGGTAAGCAGAATCGGCCCGGCGTCCATGCGCTCGACCAATCGAAACACCGTGACGCCGGTCTGCTCAGCCCGGTCAAGAATGGCCCGCTGAAACGGCGCCGCCCCCCGATATGCGGGAAGCAGTGAGGCGTGGATGTTCACCCACTCGCCGGGCAGTGCCGTGAGCAGTTCGGCCCCGATCTTCTGCCCAAAGGCCGTGGTTACGCCAACCCGGGCCCCGGAGTCAGCCACCCGGCCGATTATGTCCGCCGAGTTCGCGTCGCCCGTGGCCACCACCTCCAGGCCGAGCTCCGTCGCCACCTGTCGAACCGGCGTGGGCGTCAGCGCCTTGCCCCGGCCGGCCTGCCGATCAGGTTGGGTCAGCACGAACGGAATCTCGTACCCCGCCCGGGTCAACGAGCGGAGCACCGGCACCGCGAAGTCCCCCGAGGCGGCGAAGATGATGCGCATGGATCGCGGTCCCCGTCGATCAGGCCGTCTTGCGTTTCTTACCGCCCTTGTACTCGTCATGGAGTTGTTTGAGGGCTCGGCGATTGGCGATCTTGGCGGCCTCGGACATGTAGTCGGTGATCATTCGGCCGTCGAGATGGTCGGTCTCGTGCTGCCAGACGCGGGCCTGAAGCTCCCCGGCCCGGACCTCGAAGGGCTCGCCCGAGCCATCACGCCCCCGGAGCGTGATTTTCTCCGGACGGCGCACCGCGATCGTGACGTTGGGCAGCGATAGGCAGCCCTCCTCCATCACGGCCACCCCCTCCGGATCACCGAACTCCGGGTTAATCACCGCCCGGTCGTCGCCGGGTTCGCCGGTATGGTTACAGACAAACAGCCGCAGTTCCACGCCAACCTGCGGGGCGGCCAGCCCAACCCCATTGCCCGAGCGCATCAGCTCGAACATCCGAGCGATAAGCCGTTCGAGCTGTTCGTCAAACGTCTCGACCGGCTTGCAGACCCGCCGCAAAACGGGGGCCGGGTAGTGGACAATACGCAGTCCGCCGATATCGATTGGCGCGGCCATAGGCACTCCATTCCGGGGTGGCTGCCTTGACGGGGTGCTCCCCCCCAAATAATATGGCCTGTCTGCCCGTTGTAAAGGGTTGGTGAGATAAGGGTTAAGGAATTTCCCCCCCCGGCGGACGGTCGAGCCGCCGGCGATTGCCACGAAATGGCCAAAGACACCAAGAAAAGCGGGCAGGACGACGGCGCCGAAGAGGTCGATCTCAACGCCCGCCACACCGTTCCGGACAGCAATAAGGTCAAGGCCCGCAAGTGGTTCGAGCGAGCCGCGGAACTGGTGGACACGCGGAGCTACGACTACGCGGTCAAGTGCTACATCGACGGTCTGGCCCTGTGGCCCGAGGCGGTGGAAGAGGGGCACAAGCCGTTGCGCGGCTGTGCGGCCGCCCGGCAGCACACCGGCGGCAAGAAGCCGGGATTCACCGACACTGTCAAACACTCGATGACGCACAAGGATCCGCTGACCGCCATGCTCAACGCCGAGTGGCTGCTGGCCCACGATCCGCTGAACGTCAACTACATGGAGGGCCTGTTCAAGAATGCCAACCGCGCCCGCTGTGACGACACCATCATGTGGGCCGGTCCGATCTTTCGCCACGGGGCGGAGAACGAGAAGAAACCCTCGGCCAAGCGATTCGCCCTGCTGAAAGAGGTCTACGAGGAGCTGGGCGACCGGGCCCAGGAGCGTGACGAGCAGGCCCTGGCGGTAGAGGCCTATCGGCTGGGACTGGAAGCGTTGGGCATTCAGCGGCAGATTGACCCCAAGGACACGTCGCTGGCCAA
>JANQGB010000234.1 GCA_028277545.1 Phycisphaerae bacterium
ATCGGCGTTTCCCAGGAATCCACGAAATAGACCAGCGATGCGTCGGGCCTTTGGGTGGTGCCGACACCCGGATCGTAGTACAGCACCTCCGCGGTACCCATACTCCTGCGGTATCGGGCATCCACGCGATCCAGGATCGAGGCGGTTTCCTCGGACCCGTACAGCGAGATGGTCAACGCCATCGCCTTGGTGCCGCGAGCGAACATACTGGGATCGTCAAGATCCAGGTCACCGTGGGCGGCATCAGTCAGCTTGGTGCCCGCCTTGGCGATGTTCAGGGACTTGGACGTGGCGGGCCAGAGGTAGCCGTTTTCGACAAAGACGTCCAACTCGTCCGGCGGGCTGTTGGCGATGAACCGCTGGTTATAGGTGGTCATCTTGCCCAGCGGCGCGTCCTTTCGGAATTGATCGACCGCCAGTTCCAGCGTGTCCAGCGTGGCCTGAGTGTCCCGGACCTTGCCGGAGTTGATCACCGAGATGCTCACGCCGAAGATGGCACTGATCAGGATAGCGATCACCGCCATAGCCACGATGAGTTCGACCAGGGTAAAGGCGGTATCGCGACGCGGAGGGAACATCTACTCTCCCTGTTTGGTCCAGTTCACGACGTCGTCACTAGTGCCATAGAGAGCATCGGGGCCGGCGCTGATCAGCAGGAAAGTCTCCCGGTTGACCGGCTCGTTGCGCTGCGTGACGCTGCGATTCCAGATGAATCGTTCGAATGTGCGATCGAATTGCAGGGTTGTCAGAACGACAGTCATAGGGTCGGGCCTCGGGAAGTTGCTCCAGTCGATTGCATGGTCCGGCCCGGCTCCCAGATCAATGCCGTTTCCAGCCCCGGACAGAGGGCCGAAACCAGTGAGATACTGGTTGTCACGGTGGTCGTACACGCCGGGGGTCAGCGCGGTTCCGCCAGGGTTGGTGATCATGATTCTGGCCGCTGGTCGAGCACGATAGTACAGAATGGGCTGCTGCCAGGCGTCCACGAAGACCCGCTGGGCAAGTGGATTCGCCTGGGAGGCCGCAGAGGCCATCTGTTCGCCGATGATGACGCGCTCGTCCATCAGATTTTTGAAACTTTCGATTGAGCCCAGGGCTTGGTCGTTCATAAACGGCCCGTGCCGCGGATAAGCCGGCCCCAGCTCCTGGTCTGGGTCAAGGAAGTACGAGCCGCTCGGTGAGCCACTCGTTCCCGAATTGGCCCCTTGGTCGTCATACCAGAACCCATTCTTGTTCAGATCGCGGAAGCCGGGCGTGCCCAGCAGGTCCGCGCCTACGAGCCCGTTGACCAGCAGGGCGGCCCCGGCGACCGGCCTGAGTGGTGCACCGGTCGCGTCCGCAGAATAAGGGTCCATCATCTCGCCAAAGATACCAGCCGCGGCGACTGGTTCCGAGTCGGTGGCCGACGGGACGTACCCCCCGCCAACCTGCCCGTTGGCCTTGAAGGCTTCGTTGGCCTGCGTGATCGACGTGAACAGGGATTGTGTATCCAGTATCTTGGCGGTCTTACGAGCCTCGTTGAATGACGGCAACGCAATGCCAACCAGCAGCGCAATGATGGCGATGACCACCAGAAGCTCCACCAGCGTGAACGCCCGCGCGAAGCTCAGAACCGCTGGATCGCGTTGCGTGCCACTGACTGGCCGAGGCGTGTGGCTTGCTGACTGTGAGCCCATTGTAGCACTCCTGAGCCCGGGCCTTAGGTACATCAGCCGGGGCAGGTGACGATCATCAATCAAAGTTCTTAATATCGTCCGTATTGCCGTAGATTCCGTCTCTACCAGCCGTGATCAAGAGATAGCTGTCCCGGTTATGGGGGACGACTCTGGTATGCGGATCCGCTGGCGTACTAGCGTCATACCCGATCTCGTGATTGTGGATGTACTCGACGAACGACGGAGTCTCGCCTTCCGCGTCAGGATGGTCCACGTCACCCATATGGGAGATCAGGTGCGGAGCGCTGAATACGAACCCGTCGTTAGACGTGCCGCCGCTAAGGCCGTCGTTGCCGGTGAAGCCCTCGTTGTCCAGGAAGTTGTAAATGCCGGGCACATTATCATCGACAGTTGCAATGTCCTTGTTGTTCCGGGACGCCAGGACGTTGGCCGCGTAGTACAGCACGGGACGTCCGAAGGCATCGACAATGACCTTGGTCTCGCTGCGCGTCGATGCTGTTTCGGCCGGAGTCGGAGCCTGACCGGGCAGCTTATTCGATTCAACTAGGATCACTTCATCGGGAGAGAGATAAAGGCCACGACGGGGGATATCGCCGGTCGTGTACCACTCATCGGTCAAATCCTTCTTATCCTTAGGTACATCGCGAAACCGGATGAAACCATCGCTATCGTATCCCATCAACATGATCGGCAGCCAATGGGCCCCGTAGAGGTCGTAGTTTGGAGATCCACCCTCGAAGAAGATGTCTTTGCGCCACGTGCCGGTTGCGGATTCGTAATAACCCGATGAGTCAGGGTACCCCCCAGTTCTGCGGAACTCACGCTCATTCTCGTTCTTGAACATCTCCAGCGCCAGGTCGATGGCGTGGGACAGCGTGTTGACCTTGGCTTCCTTGGCCTGGTCACGTGCCGCCTTGAGAGACGGCAGGAGGATGCCGACCAGCAGCGAGATGATCGCTATCACCGTGAGCAGCTCGACCAGCGTGAATGCCGGCCGACGCGAACTGATCGCTCCCCGGCGCTCCCTCTCGATGTCTGCGTGACTGGGGGTCATGTTTCCACCTGCTTTTGCCAGAGTCGTTCGCGAGTCGTTAGGCCGGCGGGGGCCGGCGTTATCTTATTCTATGCTCCGGGCGGGCGGTTCGCTGGATCGATCGCCCGGTCAGGTCGCGCTATCGTGCGGTCCCGGGTGTCTTCGCCTTAGCCGCCACCGGAGACCGAGCTGATCAGCGAGACCAGCGGCAGGAACAGGGCGATGACGATAAAGCCGACGATAACACCGAGCACGACGACCATGATCGGCTCAACCAGCGAGACCAAGCCGGCCACCAGGGTCTCGACCTCCTCGTCGTAGTTGTCCGCGATCTTGATCAACATCTTGTCGAGGTCGCCGGTCTCCTCGCCGACGTCGATCATGTTGACCACAATGCCGTCGCAGACCTTGGATGCCCGCAGCGGATTGGCAAAACTGTCCCCCTCGCGGATGGCGTCGTGGATGGTCCCCAGGGCCCGGCCGTAGACCTCGTTGCCGGAGGTCTCCTTGGTGATGTTGATCGCCTCAAGAATCGGCACGCCCGCGGTGACCAGCGTGCCCAGCGTTCGCGTGAAGCGGGCCACAGCGGTCTTCTCCAGGATGCCGCCCATCACCGGTATCTTCAGCGTAACCATGTCCATCACGTAGCGCCCGCCCTTGGACTGCTTCATAAGCTTGAAGAACGCGAAGGCTGCCACCGGACTGAGCAGCACCACCGCCCAACCGGGTGGCGTCCCCTCGACAAACCAGCGCGAGATCTCGATCAGCAGCAAGGTGACTCCGGGCAGCTTGGTGTCGAAGTCTACGAAGATCTCCTCAAACTTGGGCACCACCACGATCATGATGGCGGTCACGATGCTGACGGCGAACAGAATGACCACGCAGGGATAGATCATCGCCCCGATGACCTTCCTCTTGAGGCGCTGGCTCTTCTCCATGAACTCCGCCAGACGCACCAGGATCACATCCAGCACACCGCCCGTTTCGCCGGCGGCGACCATGTTGACGTACAGGCGGTCGAAGGCCTTGGGATGTTTGGCGAAGGCCTCGGAAAGAGTGGCCCCGCCTTCGACATCCTCGCAGACCGCCCGAAGAGTGTTCTTGAGCAGGCCCGGCTTCTGCTGCTGTTCCAAGATGCTCAGGCTTCTCAGGATGGGCAGGCCGGCATCCTGCAGGGTCGAAAGCTGGCGAGTGAACTGGGTGATGGCCTTGGTGGAGACACCACCGATGGTAATGCCGGCGCTAGGCTTCTTCTTGCCGCCTGCCGCGGCCGCGCTGGTCTTCTTTTTGCCCCCCTTCTCGCGAATACGAGTCGGGAAATAACCCAGATTGCGGATCTTGGACAGGGCTTCTTCGCTGGAGATCGCGTCGATCTCGTCCTTGACCTCCTGCCCCGCCTGGTTCATCGCCTCGTAAACGAAAGTCGCCATTGATCCGCCCCGCTACTACTCGAGCACTGTTTCTTTCACGACCTCCTCGATCGTGGTTACACCGTCGAAGATGGCCAGCAGACCGCTCTCCCTGAGAGTCCGCATGCCCCGCTTGACGGCCATATCCCGCAGCACGGCCGTCGAGGACTGGTTGATGATCGCTTCGCGAATGTCGTCGTCGAGCGTCATGGTCTCGTAGATGCCAACGCGGCCCCGATAGCCGGTGTTGTTGCAGTAGTCGCACCCCTTACCATAATAGAGCGTCTTTCCAGCGACGTCGTCCGGCGTCAAGTCCAGCTCCATCAACAACTGCTCGGAGGGCTGGAACTCGGTCTTGCAGTGCTCACACACCCGCCGAACCAAACGCTGGGCGACGACGGCTTCCAGCGTGGCTGTAACCAGGAACGGCTCCATGCCCAGGTCCAGCAAGCGCGCAATGGAGCTTGGGGCGTCGTTCGTATGTAGGGTGGTGAGAACCAGGTGTCCGGTCAACGAAGCCTGGACCGAGATCTGGGCGGTCTCGAGGTCACGAACCTCACCGACCAGGATGATGTCGGGGTCCTGGCGGAGGAAGCTGCGCAGGCAGCGGGCGAAGGTCAGGCCGATCTCGGAACGAATCTGGCACTGAACCATCCCGTCGATGTCATACTCGACGGGGTCTTCGGTGGTCAGGATCTTGACCTCCGGCGTGTTCAATTCTCGCAGCGCTGCGTAAAGTGTGGTTGTCTTTCCGCACCCCGTAGGCCCGGTGTTGATGATGATGCCGTTTGGCTTGCGGATCAACTGGCGAAAGCCGACCAGATCGTCGTCGCGAAGGCCCAGCTTGTCCAGATCCAGGGCGACGTTGGCCCGGTCGAGAATACGCATCACCACGCTCTCGCCGAACATGGTGGGCAGCACGGCCACACGGAGGTCGACGGGATTTCCGCCTACGACCAGCTCGATACGGCCATCCTGGGGCAGGCGTCGTTCGGCGATGTCGAGGTTGGCCATGACCTTGATTCGCGAGGTAATGGCCATGGCGATGTATCGCGGTGGGGGGACCATCTCGTAGAGGACGCCGTCGATGCGGTAGCGCATCTTGAACTCGTCCTCAAAGGGCTCGAAGTGGACGTCCGAGGCCTTGTCCCTGATAGCCTGTAGCAGGACCAGGTTGAGCAGCTTCTTGACCGGGTTGGCCTCGGCCATCTCCTTGAGCTCGTCCAGGTCGATGCTGTCGCCGCGGGCCTCGAACTTGGCCAGCGTCTCGTCGTCGCGTATCTCTTCGATCAGCCCGGCGATGGACTCCTCCTGGTCCTCGGGGTAGTAGCGATCCAGGGCCTTTTGCAGGTCGTCGCCGGTGCAGATGGCTGCCCTAACATTAAATCCCATAAGGGTTTGGAGGTCATCGGTGGCCTGGAAGTTGTCCGGGCTGGCAACGGCCACCGAGATGCAGTGGCGATCCTCGTCATAATCGAAGGGCACGACCTTGTAGGTGTTGGCCATCTGGGCCGGCACCAGATTGACCACCTCGGGCGGGACGTCGCGCCGGCCGAGGTCCACGGGCTCCATACCCACCTGGGCGGCCAGCGCGAGGTTGAGGTCGTCCTCGGTGATATGCCCCAGCATGACCAGGATCGACCCGATGGGGCCGCCCTGTTTCTTTTGCACGTCGAGTGCCTCGGACACTTCGGCCCGGCGGATGCGGCCCATCTTGATCAGGATGCGGCCTAGCTGGCGCCCTTTGAGCTGCTCGACCGGCGGCATGGCTGGTTTGGTGGACATGGTGAGCTAAGGCTCCGGTAGGTTGGAGAAGGTCCCTTGGGCACGTTGCGGCGACCTCGGCGACAAGTCGCCGGCTGGACCGCCACGACGCGCGGCGCGAGTCCTAGCTCCTTATCTGCTCGAAATCGTCCTTGTCGTCTTCGTCTTCTTCACTCTGGGCGACGTCCAGACCACGGCGGTGGGCCTCGATCTTGTCCTGCATCTCTCCGGGATGCCGGGACTTGTCGATGGCCTCCTCCATGGGCACCGCCCCCTCCAGGTACAACGACCACAGGTGATCGTCGAGCAACTGCATGCCGTACTTCTTGCCTGTCTGAATGGCCGAATCGACACGGTAGGTCTTGTTCTCGCGGATCAGGTTGGAGATCGCCGGGGTAACCACCATGAACTCGTAGGCCGCGACCCGGCCCTTCGGTATCCTCGGCAGCAATGCCTGCGAGAGAACGGCGATCAGGTTCGTGGAGAGCTGGACGCGGATCTGCTCCTGCTGATTCGTGGGAAACGCGTCGACGATCCGGTTGACGGTGCCCTGGGCGCCGGTGGTGTGAACGGTGCTGAAGACCAAGTGGCCGGTCTCGGCGGCCCGAATGGCTGATTCCATGGTCTCCAGGTCACGAAGCTCGCCCACCAGGATCACGTCGGGGTCCTGCCGCAGAACGCGACGCAGGGCCTCGGCGAAGCTGGGCACGTCGGCCCCGACCTCGCGCTGGTTCATCAACGACTTCTTGTGATTGTGGTAATACTCGATGGGGTCCTCGATAGTCACGATGTGGCGATCGAGGTTCATGTTGATGAAATCGAGCATCGTGGCCAGGGTGGTGGTCTTGCCGGAGCCCGTGGGGCCGGTCACCAGGAACAGCCCCCGCGGCCGGCGGCAGAGGGCCTTGCAGATACCCGGGAGGCCGATCTCATCGAAGGTCAGCAGCTTCGAGGGGATGAGCCGCAGCACCAGAGCGATGTTCCCTTTCTGGCGGAACACCGCGACGCGAAAGCGGCCCCCGTCGCCGAAGGCGAAGCCGAAGTCCGTGCCGCCCTCTTCCTGGATCTCCTGCTGGCCGCGTTCGGGAGTGATCGATTTCATCAGGGCCGTCGTGTCGTCGGGGCCGAGCACCTTGGTTTCCAGGTTGCGCAGCCGCCCGTCGAGCCGGATGACCGGCTGTCGCCCGACCGTGAGGTGCAGGTCAGACGCCCCTTGCTTGATGACCGTTTCCAGCAGCCGGTCGATGTGAACCGTTGACATCTAGGAACCCTTGTTGTCTGTCCTCGGGGGCGCCGCCGGTGGCGCCACCTCTCCTGTGAGTGTGAGCCCGACGCGCCGAATCCGATGGCGGTGAGGCTGCTCCCGGTCTGCCGGGATGGTCACGGCTCGTTCCTCAGGCCGCCGAATCCTCCATAACCAGACCCTCGGCCTGGGTGATGCGGGCGATCTCTTCCAAGGTGGTCTCGCCGTTGAGGATCTTGAGCTTGCCGTCGCCCAGCAGGTTTCGCATACCTGAGGCGATGGCTGCGTTCCGGAGCTCGTTGGCTGGCGCCCGCCGCAAGGCCAATTCCCGCAGTTCGTTGTTCATCACCAGCATCTCGAAGATACCCTGCCGCCCGCGGTAGCCCGTTCCGCCGCAGTGCTTGCAGCCGGCCCCTTTCATGAAGTTGGCGCCTTCAACTTCCGCAGGCGTGAAGTTCAACAGCTTGAGCATGAAGTCGCTGGGGTCGGAATCCGTCGTTTTGCACTCCGGGCAGATCAGGCGGATGAGCCTCTGGGCCATGATGGCCTGGATGGCGCTGGCAACCAGAAACGGCTTGACGCCCATGTCGATCAGACGGGTGATGGCCGAGGGGGCGTCATTGGTGTGCAGCGTACTGAACACCAGGTGGCCGGTCAGGGCGGCCTGTATGGCCACGTCGGCCACCTCCTTGTCGCGAATCTCACCCACCAGGATGATGTTGGGCGCCTGACGCAGCATCGCCCTCAGGATGCGGGGGAAGTCCAGGCCGATCTCGTCGCGTACCTGGCATTGGTTCATGCCGGTGAAGTTGTACTCGACCGGGTCCTCGGCAGTGATGATCTTCTTATCCGGACGGTTGAGCTCCTGCAGGGCCGAGTACAGGGTGGTGGTCTTCCCCGAACCGGTCGGGCCGGTGACCAGAAAGATGCCGTTCGGCCGGCGAATGATGCGCAAGAAAGTCTGGTAGTTGTCTGTAGCAAACCCCAGGGCCTCGATACCCACCTGGGCGGACTCCGGCCGCAGGATACGTAGAACGATACTCTCGCCGTGATAGCTGGGCAGAGCGCTGACCCGGAAGTCGATCTGCGACCCGCCGAATTTCATCTTGATTCGGCCGTCCTGGGGGAGGCGGCGTTCGGCGATGTCCATGCCGGACATGATCTTGAACCGGGTGGTGACCGCGGCCTGCATGTTCTTGGGCACGTCATCGCGCACCAGGCAGACGCCATCGATGCGGTACCGCACGCGCACCCGGTCGGTCATGGGCTCGATGTGGATGTCGCTGGCCCGCCCGCGGACGGCCTCGCCGATAACCAGGTTGACCAGCCGGACGATCGGGGCGTCCAGGTCCTCGCCTGCGATAGCGACCACCTCATCCCCTTCTTCTTCGTCCGGGGCGTCCTGGTCGATGCTCTGCATTGTCTGGGAGAGTTCGTCGGTGGAGCTCTTGTTGACGAAGGTA
>JANQGB010000259.1 GCA_028277545.1 Phycisphaerae bacterium
GTCGGCGTTGTTATTGAGCAACTGGTTCGGCACCGGCCGTGGTTCCCCTGCACCGCCTACCTCCGACGAATTGCAGACGAAGATGTCCAGATCCCCGTCATGGTCGGCGTCGAGAAACGTGGCCGCCGCGGTTCTGACCGCGCCCCCCGCGGTGCCGGTCCATTTGGTGACATCCTCAAAGGTGCCGTTCCCGCGTCCTCGAAAGAGGTGGTTGGGCCCGGCGCAACTCACGATCAGATCCACGTGCCCGTCGTTGTCATAGTCGCCGAACGAGCACGATGCCGCCGGCGACGTGATGGCCAGGCCCGCGGTCCCGGTGGCGTCAGCGAATCCACCATCCGCCTGCCCCAGCAGCAACATCACTGTCGCCACGTCGAGACCGACAATGGCCAGGTCCGGCCGGCCGTCCTCGTTCACATCCGCCATGGCGAAATCTGCCTGTGCTTTCCCGCCTGGCCGCGCCTTGGGCAGGTCCCTGCCTCGGAACAGCGTTCGCGGCGGTCCAGCCGTCAACTCGCCTCCGGCCGCGCCGCGCTTCGGACGGCCTGGTGTAGGCCGGACCTCCGCCAGCGGGCCCATCTCCTGGTATTGCGGAACAACCACTGTTTCAGAAAGGGGGCTCTGGCGCAGCGTGACGAATCTCTCCTGGAGCGCGCGTGCCTCCTCGCGATTGCCCTCCTGGTAGGCAAGCCGCATCAGGTCGTAGTGGGCGCTGACCAGGCCCGGATTCTCGGCGATGGCCCGTTCGAGGTCCGCCCGGCAGGGCAGGTCAAGGTGCGCCTTACTGCGGGCCAGCAGGTACCACGCGTGCGCATCGTGCGGTGCCAGCTTCAACGTCTGTTCGAAGCAAGGAACCGCCTCCTTGTCACGCCCGCTGAACTGGTGCGTGATGCCTCGGAAGTACCAGGCCCTGGCGCTGTCCTGACGGATACCCAGTGCCTCGTCCAGCAGTTCCTCCGCCCGCTGCAGATCGCCCTTGGCGCCGCGGTTGAAGAGGGCGATGGCCAGATTCACTCTGGCCTCCGCGGAGTCCTCGTCCAGTCCGAGAACAGCTCCGAAGGCCTCTACTGCGGCGGCGTACTCATAGCGTTCCATAGCAGCTACACCGCGATTGGTCGCCTGCACCACCCGGTCCTGAGTCCGCCAACCGTCCTGCGAACCTCCCTCGGGAGGCTGGGAAGCCCCCACGGAACCACCTGGCACCAGTATGGCCAGTACCACCCACCGCACGCTTACGAAGGACCGCGCCGATCTGGCTGTCCCCACGAGCACACCTCCTTTTGACGAATCGGCGGCCGGTGGATTGCCTTATGTGGCCGCGTGCGGGCAGTATACGGACGCGAACCTGTAGCGGCCACCAGTCGGCATCTGATCTGCCGCTGGCAGCACAAATCCGTCCTACGGACAACTGGTCGATTCCTGCCAATCCGCGTATGATGTCTGGTCGCATCCGGGGAGCATGGTGGCTGTGGAAATCTCGCCGCAATCCCTACCAGCAGCATCGCTGACGGCGCTGGCCGAGGCAGCGTCGGCCATCAGTTCGACGCTGGAACTCGAGTCCGTGCTGCAGACCATCGCCCGATTGTCCTGCGAGGTCACCCGGGCCGAGGCGGGCACCGTCTTCGCCCTCGAGCAGGCCCGCAACCGCCTCATCGCGCGGGCGGCCGTCGGACACCGGCGGGACGCCCTCCTGGGGCGCGACTTCGACGCCGGGTTGGGTATTCCCGGGCAGGTGGTTCGCACCAAGCGGCCCATTCACGTGTCCGACGCGCGCAACGACGCCGCTTTCTGCCGGGAAGTCGACGCCATCGGCAATCTGAACACCCGGACGCTGCTGGCTGCCCCCATGGTGCACCGCGCCCAGGTGATCGGCGTGATCGAGGTCGCCAATCGCCGAGACGAGCGGGCGTTCACCGAGCAGGACCTCAAGATACTCCAGGTCTTCGCCACGCTGGCTGCCAGCGCGGTCCACAACGCTCGTACCCACACCGAGCTACAGCGGCGATTCGAGGGCCTGCGCGATTCGGTGACCCCGTCGTCACAAATCATCGGAGAGTCTCCCAGCCTGCGCGAGACCTTGAAACTCTGCGAACGGGTAGCTCCCAGCAATGCCACCGTGCTGATCATGGGCGAGACGGGCACCGGCAAGGAACTGGCCGCTCGCTACATTCACAACATGTCCAAGCGCCGCGACGAAACCTTCGTGGCCATTAACTGCGCCGCCCTGCCCGAGACACTGTTGGAGAGCGAGTTGTTCGGGCACGAGAAGGGCTCCTTCACCAGCGCCCACGCCCGGCGCATGGGCAGATTCGAACTGGCCGACAAGGGCACGCTCTTCCTCGACGAGATCGGAGAGATCAGCCGTTCAACCCAGGCCAAGTTGCTCCGCGTTCTGCAGGAGAAGGAGTTCGTCCGCGTAGGCGGCACCGAAACCATCAAGTGCAACGTGCGGATCGTCGCGGCGACCAACCGCAACCTCAACCACATGATGGCCGACGGGCTGTTTCGGGAGGACCTCTACTACCGCCTGAGTGTCTTCCCCATACAGGTGCCGCC
>JANQGB010000332.1 GCA_028277545.1 Phycisphaerae bacterium
CGAGCAGTGGGGCGAGGCCGGCGCCGGCTCGGCCGTCGGTGGCGGGGTCAGTGCGACCACCTACTCCGACGACGCCGGCGCGGCGGACCTGGCCATCACTGCCGCCGGCGCGATCTACGCCGCCTGGCAACACGCCCCGACGCTGGGCCTCGAGCAGGTCTTGGTGCGGGAGTTCACCGGGATCATCGGCCCGCCGACTGTCGGTCCGGCCCATAGTCCGACTCCCGCGCATGGGGCAACCGATGTAGGCACGTCAGGCATCACGCTGGATTGGGAGGCAGGAGTCAACGGCGAAGTGTTCGATGTGTATCTGGACGACAACTACGCCGAAGTAGCGGCGGCCACCAGCGCCTCGGAGGGTCTGTGGTTCAAGACCACTGATCTCTCGGACGACAGCGTCTCGGGAGTCGATGTCGGCACAAACGGCGCCGGCTGGTACTACTGGCGAGTTGATTCCTGGGACGCCGACCGCGAGACACTGGCCGTTGGCCCCATTTGGAGCTTCCACACCGACACAGTTTCTATTGATGACGAGAGTATCCTAGCAGCTGCCGACGTCTCCCCCATTCGTGGCGTGACCGGCTTCGAGCAGCAGGGCTACCAGAACCGCGGCGCGGACGAGACGCTTGCCGTAGGCCAGGAGGGTGCCGCCGGGCGTATCCAGCGAACGTTGATTGACTTCGATCTGTGCGCCGCGTGCGGTACACAATCGAGCGGCGTGATGGTCACCACCGCGAGCCTGGATCTGAACATCACCCATCCACCGTCGACCGAGGTCCAGGTGGAGGTCTACCGCATGCGGCAGGGGTGGGTCGAGGGTACCGGAACCACGCTGATGGGCGACGTGGCCGGCACGCCTGACGGCGCTAGTTGGAACACGTTCGACGGTGTGGATGGCTGGCCCGGCCAGAGTGCCCCCAACGGCCTGGACGGCACGGGCTTCAGCACGCGATGTGCGGAGATCGGGCCGGACGTGCAGCCGCTTGGCGTGGCCACGATCGAGGCAGGATCCTCCGGTTGGTTCTCCATTACGCTGGATTCTCTCAAGGTCCAGCAATGGCTCATGCGGGAGTACCTCAACAACGGTCTGTTAGTGAAGCTCTCAGATGCCGACGAGGCCAGGCCTGACGCACTGGTCAAGTTCGCCAGCGCCGAGGTTCCAGGCTCAGAGCCTGTGCTGGACATCGAGTACATTGCAGTGGGCGACCCGCCGGGGCAACTTGTTGTTACTGAGATTGGCTCAGCGCTTACTGGCCCGACGACCGGCGACAGCGAGACGGGCATCACGCTGAGCGGCAGCGGGTTCACTCCGGGTATGGAGGTCATCTTCGAGGGCCATGACCATCGCGTCGTGATTCCGCCCGAACTGATCGACGTCAACAGCAACGGCGATCAGTTGACCTGCCCCATCCCGCCCTTCCCGCCGGGCGTGGACTGCGGGTCGGAGACGCAGTTCGGCGTTGATCTTCTTGTCAGCAACGGGTGCGACGAAGTGAGGGTTGCGGTGACGGACCTGCCCGACGCACCGCCGTTCATGTACACCGTCACCACGCTGGACGTGGCCTCCGGTCTGGACCTGCAGTCGTTCATCACCGACGCCGGGCCGGGGACCTGCATCGTGTGCGAAGAGGGCATCTACGACGGCCGGGTCACCTTCCTGCAGGACAAGTCGGCCATGACCCTGACCAGCGCCACGCCCACCGATCCGGGCGAGACCAAGATCGACGGTGACCTGGTCGGCAACACCATCACCTTCAACGGCAGCGGCGGCGACATCACCGTCCAGCCGGTGACGGGCAGTTCGGGCACCAGTGCCGCCTTGGTCTCGGGTGCCCCCAACGTGCTGCGGGGCTTCAACATCCGCCTGGGCGGCACGGCCGGCATCAAGGTGCAGAACGCCTCGCCGCTGATCATGAACTGCCGCACCGACAACAACTTCGCCGTGGGCGTGGACATCGGTCCGGACACCAGCCCCGTGCTGGTCGATTGTGAGATCGAGGGCAACATCGGCGGCGGTGTGCGGGCCTACGCCGGCTCCGCGCCGATCATGGTAGGCGGCAGTGTCTCCAGCAACGTCGGCGCCGACTACGGCGGCGGCCTCTACCTGGAGGATACCCTGCCGGCCACGGTGATCGCGGACCTGGTGATTCGCGACAACCTCGCCGGGATCGACGGCGGCGGAGTCTATTGGGCCGGTGAGGCTGCCGGCCGGTTCTTCCTCAACGAGGTGGGTGGCAACCGCGTGGGCCTGGGCGGCCGCGGCGCGGGTATCCACTGCGCCGACGACTCCAATCCGCAGATCGACCACAACCTCATCGAGAACAACGGCCACTTCGAGGACCGCAACCTGGGCGGCGGCATCTACATCGCCGACCTCAACCGCAGCAGCATCACCATCCGCGAGAACCTCATCCGCGGCAACATGGCCTA
Organism: Phycisphaerae bacterium; assembly: GCA_028277545.1. Classification (GTDB taxonomy): domain Bacteria; phylum Planctomycetota; class Phycisphaerae; order UBA1845; family UBA1845; genus JANQGB01. Next base: position 2,431 of record JANQGB010000332.1, read on the forward strand.
CATCGGCGGGGCCATGTACCTGGAGCGCAAGGCGGCACCGGTCGTTGAGCGCAACATCATCGCCGGCAACCGCGTCAACCAGTCCTACCCGGATCTGGACAGTTGTCCCAAGGACCAGTACGACGAGTTGATCTGCCCGGATGAGGACCCCTACGCCCCGGGCATCTATGCCTACGACGCCGAACCCGATCTGCTGGGGAACACCGTCCACCAGAACATCCGGCAGCTCACTTGTGGGGAGCCACCCGACCTGGAGGGCTGCGACCTGCTGGACGACCAGGAGCAGGGCGGCGGCTTCCACGGCGAGAGCCTGTTCACCGGCGGGGCGGACTTCGTCGAGAACGTGTTCACCCACAACACGGGCTACGAGCTGTTCAGCGACACGGCCACCACGTCGGTGGAATTCCTGGACAACGTGCTCTTCCATGGTCCGCCGGCAGGCAGAGACAACGAAGAGGACTGGCTGGTTACGGACACCTTCTCGCTCTACGTCCCCGATCCGGCCTACCAGGTTGATCCTGACTTCACCACCAACGGTGACTGCACTACCGACAGCCTAGTCGATCCGGCCTCCGTAGCTTGGCCCAGGGCCTACGACTATCCGCAGTGCTTCGCAGTGGAGAACGTCATCATTCATCCGGCCGGACAGCTCAAGTATGACGCGTACGTCGATACGGACGGTGGTGCACTTGCCGACGGTGCCTCACACGCGACGCTGTCTGTGCCGGTCAGTGAACTCACCCAGGAGACCGGCATCAGCATCGAAGTCCACGGCGCCGCGGACAACGCCGTCGCGAATCCTCTGTATTACGTTGCGGGGCGTGATCTGAACACCAACGGCACGCTGGACCCCGAGAATATCGCGAGCTTCTTCGTGCGGTATGACTATGACCAGGACGAGGACGTTGCTGGGGCCAGCATCGCCATACCCCTGCGGCGTCCGCTTCGTCCCAGCGAGGGCAGCCCGCTGGAGCTATACACAACGGCAAACGGTGCAACGTACACGCTCGTCCCGGGGGTGACCGGCACGGTCGATGTGCTGCGTCAGGTGGTGACCTTTACGGGCGTCACCATCCCGCCGGTCGCTACGCTTCTGGCCGACGCCGACGAGGACGGCGACGTCGATCTGATCGACTACGCCCTGTTCCACGGCTGCCTGAGCACTCCTTCGCCGGGTGCCGCGCCGCTGCGGCAGGAGTGTCTGGCCTGCGACCTGGACCAGGACGGCGACGTGGACCTCCACGACACCGCCGAGTTGCAGCGGGTCTTCACCGGTCCGAGATAGGCCGCCGCGGACCAGCGCTCAGCGAGTTGGGAGTCTGAGACACCGTTCGATCCGGAGCATGTGATGACCAGGTTTGTTCGTAGCCTCAGCGCGGCGACGGTCCTGCTGGCCTGGCTGGCTGGCGCGGCCAGCCAGAGTGCCGCCCAGATCACCCAGGTGGGTGGTGACGGCGTGCTCAACGCCCGCTACGCAGGCGACATCGACTCATTGCGGGCCTGCACGACCAACGCGCCCTACGGCGAGGTTTACAACTTCTCCGTTGATTGGCCCAACCCTTGTGGTGGCGAGTCTCCCGGCACCTCCGGCAGTATTGTAGTGGCGCTCACCGACGGCACCTGGGATCGTAGCGTGGTTCGCCTGTATGAAGGCTTCGACGCGTCAACCGGGCGTGAAGTCACCCCGGGTGGAGAGACAATCGATCTCCAAGATGAACTTGCCGATTATCGCAAGGACTTCTCCATCAAAATCCTGGACAAGAAGGACTTCGAGCAGTCTGTCGTCGGCCTGAGCTTCAGCGGCACTGCCAAGTACCTGTGCAATGGCGGAATTCAGTCCACACCGATCTCGCACTCCGAGACGCTGCGCATTCAGCCGACGGCCGGCTCGGGCTGCAGTCTGTCCGACGAGAGCGAGGCCTTCCTCCCGGGCACGGTCCTGCTGTCGGTACGGGCCGGCGCAGCCGCGCTGGAGGTGGTGGCCGGCGAGACGGCCGACCTGATCGGCCGCAGCTTCTACACCCGCACAGTGCAGGGCATCACGGCCACCTACGACGTGCGCCTGCCCGGCTGGGCCGAGACGCTGTACATCCCCAGGGACTCGCAGTTCAACACCCTCCATGGCACGCCCTGGCCGGGGCTCATGCCCGGCTATCACGTAACCAGCGGCCACGTGGTCGGCCCGGACGGCACCACCCATGTCTTCGAGCAGGAAGGCGGCGGGACCACCTACCGCCTCAAGCTCATCCGCCCCTCCACGGTGTCCAGCGACACCCATCCGGCGGTGCAAACCTACTGCTACGACCAGAGCGATGCCCAGGGCATCTACACGCTCATCTCCGACAACGCCCAGCCGGCCAACTGGATTAAGCTTCGCCGCCATCATCCGACCTATCCCGACGCAGTCACCCGCATCGAGACCAGCGACGGCCGCAGTTGGGATCTGCAGATCGAGTGTCTGGATGACGGCACCGGAGAGAAGTGCTGGGTCACCAGGATCACTCCGCAGGGCGGCAAGGGCACGCGGACCTACTTGCGTAACAACTCCGGCCGGATCACCAGGGTGCTCAACGCGAGTTTTGACGGCAGCGACGAGGACGGGGCGATCATGTACCAGTTCGTGTACGACGCCGCCCAGCCCACCCGCCTGACCGAGGAGAAGCATTTCATAGAGCAGCCCGACGGCTCGGGCGCCCTGCAGACCGTGGTCACCCACGAATACGAAGCCGACAAGATCGTCAAGAAGCTCTACACCGCACCGGGCACCTATCGCCAGGTTGACTACGGGTATGACTCGGAGTCGGGCAGGATCAACCGGCTCCAGACCATCACCACCTACTCCGACGAGATGTCCGAGGGCCGGGCATTGGCCAACATCACCACCTTCGAGCACGACTTCGACAATCTGCGCGGCAACGTGCAGGTGACCAAGGTCATCCTGCCCAAGCGTGACGATGGCTCGGCGCCAGGTCTGGAGATTCGTCACACCTACAACTCCTCGGGCTACCGTACCAAGACGATCCAGGACTCCGGCTCAAGCCAACTCGTCACCTACGACGTCGATTACGAGATGTCCTACGAGCCCGCCTTCTCGCCCCAGCCCGAGAGTTCTTCCGCTCACGACGCGGCCAACCCACCGGCGAGCGGCTCGCGGGCCAGCCGCTGGTTCTTCAGCCCGCGGATCACCACCTGGCGTGATGGCCGGGGCCATGCCACTGAATACGATTACGAGAACGGCACCCAGGACGAGACCGGCGACGGCGTGGAAGGTCACGTATCCAACCACCTGCTGAAGATAACCGGCCCGGAGGCCGCCGGACGCACACCCGAGACCCTGTTCACCTACCACGCGGCCAACGGCCTGCTCGAATACCGGAAGGTGCGCACCGAAACGGACGCCTTCCGCATAACCGGCTTCGAATACGACGACCTGCTGCGCCTCAGAACCCGCACCGTGGACCCCATCATGGGCTCGAGGGCTGGCGGCGGCAGCCCCGCGCCCCAGGCGGCCCTGGACCGCCTGGCGCCGGCTCCGCAACCGGTGCAGACCCCGCTGAACATCCAGACCGTCTTCGAGCACCACGATGCCACCAAGCAGGTAGAGATCACCGGTCCCGACCAGTACAAGACCGTCATCACCTACGACAACGACTACCGCCCGGTCACCGAGCAGGTCTACCTCAGCCCCAATGTCACCAGCGGGCAGCACTACCGGACCAGCTACCAGTACGACGACGACGGCTGGCTCTTCAAGACCGACCTGGACAATGTCGATGGCACCGCGCTCAGCGAACCGACCATCACCACGCAGTACACCCGCGACCGGCTCGGTCGGCTCACGCTGCGCACGGTCGATCCCGGCGGGATCGGGCAGGAGGCCCACTACGTCTACAACTGGCTGGGCGACCCGGTTCGCCAGTACGACACTTCAGGTCGCGGCACCGAGGTCATCTACGAAGGCCGCGGCCTGGTGGCCTTCGAGTATCCGTTACGGGCCCCTGACGCGACACCCGACGAACACCTTTACGTCGCCAAGGTCTACGATGCGGTCGGCAACCTGACCGAGCACTGGGATTACCAGAGCGTCGAACTCGCGCACGGCTACGACGACTTCAACCGGTTGACCACCCTGACCCGCATCCCCAACGACTCGGACGAGGTGCAGGACCAGATTGCCACGCACTACGAGTACGACGGCGACAGCAACGTCACCAGAACGTACATCGTCGGCCCGGGCAACATCGCCCCCGACGGCACCCAGCAGACTAACCAGGCCCTCTCGGACGAAGTCCGCAAGTACGACGAGCAGGGCAATCTCTACGAGATCCGCCGGCGCCTGACCGCCGGCACCGACGGGGAGGCCGACCCGCTCACCCAACTGACCTTCAACCATGCCGGCGACCTGCTGGCGGAGGTCTCACCCGGCGACGCCACCGTGGGCCAGCGACGCCGCGACTTCACCTACGACGATGCCGGCCGACTGGACACCGAGTCGGACTCGGCCGGAGGCTTCATCGACTACGACCACGACGGCCGCGGCAACGTAATCGAGACGCAGCTCACCCTAAGACAAGGCGATACCGCAGTTGCCAGCATCGTGCATGACGCACTCGGCCGCCCGGTGAAATACACCGCGCCGGCCGACCAGTACGGGCAGTCGCACTTCCGTACGCATCGCTACGATTCTCGTGGCAATCTTCTGCTGACGAGTGTCTACCGACAGGGCGACCAGCCCTCCACGGCCACCCCGTTGGCGCAGACTACCCGTGTCGTCGATGCCGCCGGCCGTCTTACGCAACAAGCGCGGCTGAAGACTCCGGTCGCCGCACCGACGCTGCCGCTGGCCGTCGACGCAACACAAGACCAGGTTGTTGGCTACCAGTACTGGGACGCGGACGGAAGAATCCGCCAGCGGCATACCTACAACGGTGGGCAGTCCATCCCTAACATCACCGAATACCAATTCGACGCCCTGGGTCGTCTCGATAAGGTGACAGACCCGTCAGGTGCGTACGGCAGCACCATCTTCAAGCCCAACGGACAGGTTCAAGAGCGTACCGTCTTCGACGGCGTGCAGGCCCGGAAGTTCACGCCGCTATACGACGGTAATGACCGCATCAGGCAGCTCACCGCGGCCGGTGACGAGCACGTGGCGGACATTGTCGTTGCGTACGAGTACGACGGTTTGGACCGTAAGGTGCAGGGAA
>JANQGB010000433.1 GCA_028277545.1 Phycisphaerae bacterium
CGCTTCAGGTGCGAGCCCGCGCCGCCGGCGTGGCCGCTGTGGACACAGACTGGGCGGGTGAGCGGCTCGGCGTTTCCGTCCTGGGTGAGTTCGGAAACCTGGGCGCGTCCCAAATTGAGTTTGGCGGCGCGAGGCTGAGGGTGCTTAGCCCGGTCACGAAGGTGTCACCAGACATCGATGAGTCTCGCGATCTCGTTACGCCATAGGTGTAGCAGCCTGACCATCGCTCAGCGTGGAGCCTGGCATAGCACTACCGCCGTTGCGCATCCGGCGCGAGCTTGATAACTTGCCTGGACAGGCTTACGCGTACGCTGCCGAACTCGATGTCGGATACGTCCAGGGCACCCGAGTTGAAGATCGCTATCTGGTAGGCGCCGGCCGAGGGACCGGTCTCCACCAACACCGAGTCTGACGGCGCTAGCGTCGCGGAGCTAGACGGCTTCACACGCACGGACAGCGTGGCGATTCGCACCCAGGTTGAATCCACACCGAGCGAGCCCACGCCAAGAGGCGCGCAGCCGCCGAGCGCCTCCACCACACCACCGTCCGGGATGAGCACGCCGTTGTGGAGGAGGTCAAAAAGGACGCTGGGGAGCATCTCGTCGACGATCAGGCGCGACGAATCGAAGATGAGGTCGGCGTACACGGCTGCCAGACCGTCCTCTCCGCCCTCGACCAGCCGTCCACCACTGGCCCACATTTCCAGGTAAAACGGCTCGCCGGCCGTCAGCGATCTGTCAGAGGGGGGCAGCTCGGGCATGACGTCCATCAACGTTGGGCTCGCCACGGCCACCAACTGGACTGACGCGGTGGCGGTCGCCTCCTCTCTCAGGCTGCGACCTCCAAGCGGGCCGAAGCAGTTGTCGCACGTGTCGCACGTCCCGTCGTAGCAGGGGCTGAACCAACTGAAGTCGCCAGCGCCGACGCAGCCGCCGCCATCGTCATCGAAGTTGGATGCCAGGCACGGATCTCCCGGGGCGTAGCACTGGCCGTAGCAGGGCGCGAAGACCGAGAAGTCGCCGGCGCCGATCGTGCCGTCCTCGTCCACCCAGAGGTCGAACCTGCACGGATGGCAGACCTGCTGGTCCTCGTCGCATAGTTCGCACAGCCCGGGGCAGGGAGCGCTGCCGGCCACGCAGGTGCCGCCCTGGCAGGTGTCCTCGCCGTTGCAGAACGTGCCATCATCGCAGGAGGCGCCGTCTGTCAGATTGATGTACTGACAGGTACCGTTGGTACACGCGTCCAGAGTGCAGGGATTGGCATCGCTGCACTCGACTATTGCGACCGTCTCAGAGTCTGTCTCCGTCGGCAGGATGGTCGATGAGTAGCCCTCTGCCGTTAGTTCAGTTCTCAGCGGCGGGCATGGAGGACCAAAACGCACACTCGTTTCACCCTCGGTGCCCAGCAAGAGGAACTCGAGTGTCGCCACCGTTGCGTCAGCCAAGCTGCCGCCAGGCAGTTGCAGCGCGTATTGCACCTCGCCGCTGCTGTCCGCGAAGGTATCGACCAGTGCGACGTCCCAGGGTGAGCCGCCACCGTCGCCTGGCGTTATGTTGTTCAGAGACCACAAGCCGGTATCGTACGCCAAGAGAACCTGAACTCCGCTGACCGGCTCCACGGCGCCGCTGAGACCCAGGCTTACCTGGATCAGGCCATCCGGGCAGAGCTCGGCGCCGCTGGCCAGCACGTTGAACCCGAGCTCGAAGCAGGGCTCTATCGTTTCGTAGTAACACTCGCCTCCTATACATGCCTCCTGGATACAAGGTTGGCCGGTGTCGCAATCTTCGTCGCCCCCGCAAGTCACCAGGGCGCTGCGCAGCGCAGCGAAATCCTGTGTCACTGATCCGGCACTCCAGACATTCGGTGCCCCGAAGGTGCTGGACGTTCCGTCATTGTAGTTCGAGAACGGTGCGGTAGTGGGGCTCGCTTCCTCTTCGAGCTTGAAGACCTCGTCACTCCCCACGCCGCTCGTCGGGTTCACTCCTTCACCAGCCGGCCCGTAGACCACAGCGCCTGTGTCATCAGCAATTGTGAGCTGCCACTTCCTGTTGGTGACCACGAAGTCGCTGTTGGTGATATAGGTTCCTGCGGCGACGGCGCTGGCCTGGACGTTGATCCACCAGTCGCCATTCAGGGGGTCGTAGCTGACATCGTCCGCCAAGTCCTGGGCAACCGTGACGATGGTCCCCGCCCGGAGGTCAGACCAGATCGCGTCTTCGCTGAGGGTCAGCACTTGAATTTCTTCGTCAACACTCCCGGTATCGTTGCTTAGCACCAGTTGCCAGCCGCGCATGTCCAGGTGGTTGGTCACCACCACGAACTCAAACCAATCGCCGCCGTTGCCGAGCACCCGACCCCAGAACACGTCGCTTCCGTTGTTACCGAGTAGCTCGTCGCTAGCCACCGCGTTGTACTCGTTCAGAATCACCGAAGTTGTCGGGACCTCATTGGGCGCACCCGGCGTCGGAATGACCAGTGGTAAGACATCTGTTCCGGCGTCGGGCATGCGGCCGAAGGAGATATCCGCCTCAAGCGGGCCGTAGGCCACCGAGTCGATCAGTATGCCGTGCTCCTCGTATGCCTCTACCAGTCCGCTACCGGAGCTGAGTGAGAAACTCGCGTGCAAGGGGCCGTCGACTGGTTCGGCGTCCGCCCAGACCACCAGTCGTTGTCCACCGCAGAGTTCCGTTTCGTCCGGGATTGGCCATTTCGCAGGATCGCCGGGATCGTCGGTCAGGAACACTCCACCTAGGTCGATGGTCGTATCGGAGTTGTTGTACAGCTCGATCCAGGGTGGGAACTCCCCCGGCTCATCGGGATCCTCGATGGTCGACACGTTGTTGGCCATCAACTCGTTGATCACCAGGGCGATCGTTTCTATGGCGAACGTGGCCTGATTAAGGGCGCCCCATTCTCCGTTATCCAGGATTCGGGCCCGAACCAGCGTGTTGTCGGTAATGGGCACCGGGGCGCTGTAGGCCAGTGCCTCCGCCGCGATGTCGCCGCCGGGCAGCCTGGGGTCGCTACCGTCCATCGTGTAGTAGACGAGTCCACTGTCTGCGCTGATGGTCAGCTCGAAGCCGTAGGGGACCTCACCACCTTGCTGACTGAACACCGGCGGCGCCAGGAACTGCGCGTCAATCCAGTCGAGCCGCTCGGTCAGCCACTGTTTCATCCAGTCGATTTCCTCCGCGTATGTCTCGGCGATGAACCAGTTTGGCCAGACATAAACGCCCAGTATCGGCCAGCGGTCGAAGTTACGAACCTGGGACTCGTCCAGTAGCGCGGCGAGATCGTCAATATCTGCCAGCATTCTGTCAGTCTGGAATTGGTCGCGGCGCAGCTCGAACCAGCGATCGGCGTAGCGCAAACCGAACTCGTCGTCTTGGAAGAGGCGCCGCCACCAGGGGTAGTTGCTTTCGCCCAGCAGGATGTTGTACCACCCGTCGGGTAGCCAGCCGTCCATGTAGTTGGCGTTGCCTAGACAGAGGTTGTAGTCCCAGATAGGCCCCATGTTGAGCGGGCCTTCCCGGTCCTTGAACATGAAAGTACTGAGACGAAAACCGTCGATGTTCTTGGTCACCTCGACCAGGATGTGGTGATCGATGAACGAGTCGGCATCGATGTAGCTGGCGTATCCGCTGAGGGGGTCGGCGAAGTCGGGCCCATTTAGGGCGGATTCGAACTCGTTAAAGAAGTTTGACAAGAAAGTCTCCTGGGGCCCGGTGATTTCGACCTCCTTGGGCTCGACGAAGGCGAGCAGTTGCCCGATGCTGGTTTGGAACCCGGAGTCACCGGGGTCAAGGCGATCTTTCTTGACCATGTAACCACCCGTCACCTCGGGCTCAGCGTCATCGAGTGGTGTAAGTTCCGTGATGTCCACGCGGTGCGGCCCGCGTTTGATCTTTTCCATCAGTACATAAACACCGACGTAAGAAGCGTCCGATATTCCACCGCCATTCATGTCCAGGAATAGTTCAACGAAGCGGGTGCGCACTGCGTAGCGGCCTAAATCGTTGCTCCACTTGTAGGCGAGAACGTTGCGCATCAGGGATTTGTCGGAATAAGGTGCGTAGAGAATCCAATCCGACTCCTGCGGCATGCCCAGGATGGCCACATCGAGGTCGTCGTCCTCCTCGTCCCAAGTCTCGAACGCGTACTGCTTCTTGGGAAAGCCCAGTGAACTCGATCCGCGCATCTGTAGCCCGCCGGGTCCGACAAAGTCGGGCGGATCGGTGATGTTCGTCCGCCCGTCAGTAGTGTCAATGAAACTGGCCACGACCAGCGTTTGCCAGTGCTGGCCGATCGAGTGTCCGAAGCTATCAATGATCACCAGCGGCAGATTGGAATTGAACTCGAGCACGTCAGCATTGAGCACCGAGTACAAGCGGCGGCCGACCCGGCCGGGCGCCAAGTCGGTCTCAAACGCGCGGGCCCGTACCTGGGTCGTCGTGGTGATCGTCAGTGGCTCTGAATACTCAGCTCCATTACTTTCAGAAGGATCGCTGCCGTCCAATGTGTAGCGGATTGTGGCGCCAGGGCCGGTGGCGTTTAGCGTCAGTAGAAAGTCATCCGTGAACGTGCCACTGGCCGCCGAGAACTCCACCGATCCTGAGACGCCCGGGTAGCCGGTGCCGTTGCGGTGCCGGGGAGTGGTTGCCACGAAGTACCGCTCAGGTGCCGCCTCGGTGGTGTCTTCTACCGCCTGGAGCTCAGGCAGGATCAGGAAGTCGCCATCTGCGGCGTGGTCGTTCAATCCTTGGACCGCCAGCACGTTGGGTCCAGGTTGCAGTATCGGCAGTGCAGCGGTCACGTCGACCTGTTCGACGTCCGCTGCGTCCTGAAGCGGGCGGTCGGAGGCCGCGCTGGCATCCCATCCGACGGTCAGTGGAGAGTTGCCGGCAGCCACTTGTTGTCCGTTCAGGTACGCGACGAAACCGTCCTCGTACTTGAGCGACATAGTCAGGAAGGCCAACGGGCCGGAGTCATCGACGTCAAACGCGACTCGTGTCCAGAGAGAGGCATTGGCTTGCAGCATCGAGTCCTGTACGTCGGTACCGACTTCACTGCCGAAGCCAAGCACCGCCAAACCGCCGCTGGGAACGTCACCGACCAAGTTGAAAGCCGAGTCGCTGAACGAGCCGTGGGTCCCCGGCGCTGCAAACAGTTCGACTTCCGCGCCGCCGCCGCGCTCGAAGAACACCAGGCGGAGCAGATAGGAGCCGGCTTCCGGAATGTCGAACACAGCCAGAGTGTCTCCTGGGTTCCGGGTGCCGGGATACGCGGCACTGAAGACGTAGGGGTCGCGGAAAAGCTCCAGGCCGAAACCGTCATCGCTGTTGACACCGAACGTCCAGTCGCCGGCCTCGGGTATGACGATCGTGCCACTTACCAGGACTACGAAGTCGTCCACATTCTCGCCGATGGTCGTGCCGGGAAACGGCTCATCGCCGCCGTAATGAGCGCTGCCTCCCGTGTTAAGATAATTGATGGATGCTGCCGTCGCACTCACTACCTCCGATCGCATGGCCGGATCGGAAATGACCGCCTCTGCGGTGGCGAGGTCAGTCACCCAGGTGTTCGCCTTGTAGTAGGTGACGTCAAACTCGGCCAGCGTGTTTGTGAATCCGAAGCCCAGCGTACCAGTGGCCCAGGACGAGTCGTCGAAGTCGGTATCGGTCCAGGTGGCGCCCAGAGCGGCGTCGGCACTGGTGGGCACATGATAGGTTGCAGTGTCGCTCTGCGTCACCAGCTCGTAGGTAGTCTGGGAGAGTCCGTACGAGACGTCGACCAGCTGCTGGGGGTATTGCGGGGCATACTCTTGTGCCACGCTGACGCCGTCAGGTTTCACGAGTGCCAGGTACTCGCCGTCGCCGCTCAGCTTGAAGCTGGTGTGCAGTTCGGAGCCCGCTGTGGCACGGTTCTTATCGGAGGCAAACACGACCAGAAACTCGCCACGGGCCAGGCTTACCGCCGGAAACTGCCATTTGGTCAGGTTGCTGGCACTGTCAGTCAGGTACCAGCCCTCCAGGTTCACAACTGGCAGGCAGGGATTGTGTATCTCGACCCAGTCGGGGTACTGCCCGTCCTCGTCGGCGATGGTACTTCGATTCACCGCCATGAATTCCGTAATGAGCAGTTCCGTCCCCGCGGTGTACACGCAGCTTCCGTCCACACAGGCTTCCGTGCTGCAATCGGCACCGTCACTGCAATCAGCATCGACCTGACATTCGTCGCAGACATCCAGCGACTCGTTGCAGAATTCGTCGGCGCCGCACGGATCACCGGCAGAGACGCAGTCCAGCTCCTGGTCACAGATCTCCGGGCCGGTGCAGAACTCACCGTCATCCGGACAGTTATCGTCGTTCGGCGTGACGAGGCAGGCACCAGCGACGCACTCGTCATCCGTACATGGGACCGAGTCGTCACACTCGGTGTGGTTCAGACATTCCAGACACACATCGTCAACTTCGTCGCAGTGCGGCAGATCGAAGCAAGGCGCGGTGCCTGGCTGACAGTTTCCGTCGGCATCGCAGGTCTCGGCGCCGTTGCAGAAAGTGTTGTCGTCGCAGTCGCCGCCGGTCAGGCAGTTCACGCAGGCCTGGTCAGCTTCGCGACACATCTGTTCCGGACAGGGATCGGCGCCAGGCTGGCAGAGGCCGTTGGTGTCGCACTCCTCGGGGCCATTGCAGTAAAGGCCATCGTCGCAGGAGTTGCCCTCGTTCGCGGTGAATAGGCACTCGTTTGCCACGCAGGTGTCATCGGTGCAGGGGTTGGCGTCGTCGCAATCACCGTCGCCTATGCAGGCCAGGCAGCTATCGCCAGCCTCGTCGCAGTGGGGAAAATCGACGCACGGCTCAAGGCCAGGTTCACAATCTCCGTCAGGGTTACAGGACTCGGGTCCGTTACAGAACGCGTCGTCGTCGCAGTGTTCGTCCATTAAGCACTCGACGCACGCAGCGCTGGCTTCACTACACATCTGTCCGGGGCACGGATCGGTGCCCGGCTGGCAGCTCTCGTTGACACAGGTCTCTATGCCGTTGCAGAAGACTCCGTCGTCACAGTCGGCGTCGAGTTCGCAAGCCCGCCCGGTAGCGGCCGGAATACAGAGCCAGATGCCAAGTAAGAAGAGGGAGGGCCAGAGCGCGTGCGGCGCATAATCGTGCGTGCGCGCCCGTCCTCGCCAACCCGTCTTCCTGCCACTCATTGGAGTGCCTTTCCGTTGCCGCTACGGGGCTGCCCGACCAGAGGTATTGGGCAACAACTGTCCTTTGACGCCCGCCAGGAGCCGACCTCCTCCAGGCATACTAGCCGCTCGATTTTCAACATAACGACGTGAAACCGGGTCGCCGGGTGACCGGACACTCTCTCGCGACGCGGCCAAGCCCGTGGCGGCCCGCCGCACTCGTCGTCCACTGACGTGTCAGCCGCTGAACCGAGTCTGGAACTCGGCGAAGTCGCTCAAATCGACGTCGTCGTCACCATCGAAGTCGAGACACGTGCAGCAGGGAAGAATCAAACCACCTCCAGGTGCGGAGACGCATTCGGCGAAGAAGCCGAAGTCGTTCAGGTCCACGTCGCCGTCACCGTCGAAATCTCCGTCGAGCGGGCAGGTGTTTACTCGCCCCGGCGTGGGACCAGAGACACTGCTGGCTCGCCAGTTTGTCGGAACATTGCCGACGAGCGTCGGCACGATGCGCTCCAGCGATGGTCCCAAGCCGGCGGGCGCGATCGGCCACGGGGGACTGCTGGTATAAGGAACGTCCTCCACCAGGACGTAGGGGACGAAGTACTCGGGTGCCGGCTGAGGCGTGTCCGGTTTACGCAACTCCACGGATTCGCCAGTGTTCCTCAGCTTGCCGCTGTAGGGACCTACGAGAGGCTCGGAACCGTCCAGGCCGTAGGCAGCCAGGAAGTCCGCCAGCTTGATGGGCTCGGTGACCGGATCGAAGCTCACTACGATGAGATAGCCATGCGGCGGAATGATGGTATCCAGCGAGAAGGTGAAGCTCACGCCGCCGGTCAGTCTCCAGGCGTGGGTCTCGCTCGGGCCCGGGAAGAAGGTGAACAAGCCCACCGGCGAGTCTGTGACGTTGTGCAACTCCACGTATTCGTGATCCACGTTGTCCACGCCGCCCGGCAGATCAGGAGGCCGATACATAATCTCATTAATCACGACCGGCCCCACCAGGGGGTAGGCGTTGGCTTCTTCTCTGGTTTGCTCGCTCATAGCATAGAGCGGCCCCGTGCCGTTGGGGAATCGCCCGAAGGAGACCCCGTTGGGGGCCGGGCCGAACTCGACGAAATCGCGCCCACCGGTCATCACTCCCACCGCATCCGCTTCCGAAAGATAGACCTCGTCACCCCGGGACGAGTTCAGGCCGAAGCCGAACTCGCTCTCGCTAAACGCGACGTACCCGTGAGCGTCAACCACGGTCGGCTCAGGAATCTGAAACATGGTCAGATTCGCCAGGTCATCGCTGAGATACCACCCGCCTATGTCGACCGGCGCGTCGGAAGCGTTGTGAATCTCGATCCAATCCTCGAACGGTGGATCGGTGTGGGTCAGGACTTCGTTGATCCGGACGTCGACCAGCGGGTAGTACGGCACAACGCTGCGCAGGGCGGCCAGGTCCTGTGACGAGGCGCCACCATCCCAGACGTTCGGCGAGCCGAAGGTACTTGAGCCGCCGTCGTTGTAGCTGGACAGGGGTGTGGTCGCCGTGCTGGGGTCCTCCTCCAGCTTGCATACCTCGTCACTGCCCACCCCGCCCGTGGGCTGGATTCCCTCTCCGGCGGGCCCGTAGATCGCTACGCCCGACAGGTCTCGGATGGTGAGTTGCCAGTTGTCGTTGTTGACCCAGAAGTTAGACGCCGTGATGTAGCTGCCGCTGGTGCCGTCCGCGGCCTTGACGTTGAGCCACCAGCGGCCGATCTCGGGAGCGTACTCATCGGCGTTGTTGGCCAGTTCTTCCGAGACGGTGATGATCGTCCCGCTGCGGAGGTCGGACCAGATTTCGTGGCTGGTGAGGTACAGGGTGAGATCCTCGAGGTGGTCGGAATCGCTCATGACCAGTTGCCAGCCACGCATGTCCAGGTGATCGGCGATCACGACCAACTCGAACCAGTCGTCTCCGTTACCTAGTACGCGTCCCCAGAACGTGTCTGTGCCACCGCTCTCGAGGAACTGGGATCCGCTGACGGCGTTGTATTCGTTGAGGATGATGACCGCGTTTACGGTCACGTCTGCTGAGTCTGAACAACTGGTGCCGGCCACAACAGTGACGCCAAGAGTCAGCGTCCCCGCCGGACCGGCGGTGTAGGTGATCTCCGGCGTTCCCGCGCCGCCCGTGATTATTCCACCGGCTATGTTCCAGTCGTAGGTGGCGCCCACGCCAGCATCCGCGACGGAGGCCGCGTGGCCTGCAGAGCCGGCAGAGACCTCAGATTCAATGGTAATCGTGCAGTCCGGCTCGGCCTGGGCAGCAGCACCGAGGGCCCACAGCAGCGTCAGAACCGGTATCGACCTGTTCAGCATTCTTCCACTCCTCCTTGCCTGGCGCGCCTCAGTCGCCCCACGGTTCGCGGCGCTGCCGGGCTAGGGACGCCCCGGCCAATAGCGCGAACAGCGACGCCAGAGGTAGCAGGCCTACGGCTCCGCAGGAGCTGCCACCACCCCCGCCGCCGCGCGGCACAGCGACATCGTCGTCGCCGTCCGCCGGTGCCGCGGGATCGTCAGTATCCGGTAATCCTGCGCCCGGTTCCTGCTCTTCTCCAACTACCGAACAGCCGACGCCATCCACCGCGTTACCCGCGGGCGTGTTCGCGCACTCGTCGAAGCAATCGAGCACGCCGTCGCCGTCCTCGTCATCATCTGGAGAAAGCTGCAGACACGTACATCCGTTGCTATCGACGTCCTCCGGCGACAGCGTTCCGGGGCAGCGATCAAGGCAGTTATTCACGCCGTCAGCATCGTCATCAAGCTGCTCGCACGCACAACCATCAAGGTTGGCCTCCTGCCCCGGGGGCGTATTGGGACAGAGGTCGGAGCAGTTGTCGACACCGTCCTCGTCCTCATCCAACTGGCCGCAGGCGCAACCGTTCGCATCGGCCGTCTGGCCGGGGGGCGTTTCGGGGCACTGGTCCAGGCAGTTGTCAATGTCGTCTGCGTCGTCATCTAGTTGACTACAGGCGCAGCCCTGGTCGTCGACTGCCTCGGCTTGGGACGTGTCTGGGCACTGATCCAGGTCGTCGGCAACGCCGTCACCGTCTGCGTCCGGCGGTGGCTCGTCGTCGACGTCTATGCAGCCGGCGACCGGCGCGTACTGGCACGTGCCATCGCTGCAGGTATCGGTTGTACACGCGTCACCGTCATCGCATTCCGCGTTGGTGAGGCAGTCTGCGCAGGTGTCGCTGGCTTCAT
>JANQGB010000205.1 GCA_028277545.1 Phycisphaerae bacterium
CGCCACCCGACTGCGGACGAGCACCTCCTGGTTAACCGATGCGGTAGGCAAAGGTGTCAAGATCGTCGCCCAACTTCTGCCGCAACTGCCGGCAGACCATCGCTATCGCGTCGTGTTCATGCAGCGGGATATGGAGGAGGTGCTGGCTTCGCAGGAGGCCATGCTGCGGCGGCGGGGCCGTGAGGCCTCAGCGCTGCCGCCCGAGCAGTTACGCGGGGCGTTCGAGGCGCAGATCCGGCGAGTGAAGCTGTGGCTCGCCCGCCGCGGTGTGCCGACCTTGTTCGTCGAATACGGCGCAGCCCTCGCGGATCCTCAAGGCACGGCGGCCGCGCTGGATTCGTTTCTGGAGAATGACCTCGACGTGCCGGCCATGGCCGGCGCCGTCGCCCGCCGCCTCTACCGGCAACAGCGCGCCGGCGCGGGTGAGCGCTTAGCGGCCAGCGCTGCTCCGGAAACAGGGTGATGACAGCACTAGACCCCACCGGAGCCGAGACTCTCGAGCGGCTACTGGCTCGCGACCCGAATGATCTGGAGCGGGTGCTCCCGATCGATGACCGCCAGCGTGAGCTTACCGAACGCTACATTGTGCCGGTCCTTCCGCGTCTCGAGGAGGAATTTCTTGACATCCGCGAGACGGTTGACGCGAAGATTCGCGGGCGCTTGCAGGAGGCCCGGGCGTCCGGCAAACCTTCGTCCCCGGACAGGTATCCCAAGGGCTTCTGCCTGCCCATCACCGTGGAGGCAGCCGCCGAGTTCGATGCCCGCAGTGCTAACGGCGGATCGGCTGGGTCCGCCGCCGTGTCGGCTTTTCGTCGCGCCGGCGGCCACGTGACCAAGATCTGGGGCGTGTTACGCAACCAGTACTTCCAGAACGCCCTTCAACTCGGATCCATCTACTTCGACGTGGCCAACGACACCGTGGACGTCACCAAGCCCAAGGTCGAGTACATGCCCTTGGCCGAGTCGGGCTTCAAGAATATCGATTCCTACGCCGAGTTCGCGGACGTGGCCGAGCGCTACTGGGAGTGTGAGATATATCCCAACCTGCACTTTCCCCGCCTGGCGCCGCTGCTGCCCTTGCTCCTCCTGTCGCAGGATGGCGTCCTGGCGCTCGGCAGCCCCATCTATTTCATGCAGCGGATGAACGTCGACAGCGGTTTCAGGTCCAGTGAGTCGTTCGTAACCAGCAGCACGTGGAGTGCCAAGCGGCTACCCGAGGGGTGGCTGGATCGCATCCAGCGCTACAAAGCCGATGTCCTGTCGGCCCAGGTTCGTACGCCGCGGGCCGGCGTCGAGCCGGAGGCGGTACGTGATCTGTGTGCCCAGTACCGTGCGGACCGGATCTATACCTCACGCCCCTTTCTCTCCCGCGTATTTCAGTCGGCGGCCACTCTCGCGATTAGAGCGAGCTGACCGCTGCGCTCTGCGGAGAGACCTGGAAACGTCGAAACGCCGAAACGTCGAAACGTCGAAACGCCGAAACGTCGAAACGTCGAAACGTCGAAACCGCAAAAACGGCAAAACGGCAAAACGGCAAGACGGCTGATAGGCGGGACGGCGCGATGGCGGGAGCCGAAGACTCAATAGCTCAGGCGAGTCGGACTTGGGCAGGCTTGTGGCGGGCCGGTCGGTGCGCATCGTCGCTGGCAGATTTCCTGGTCGGTCCTCCGCCCCGTGGCTCAGCATCGTTCGATGATCCCTGCTCCTCCAGGTGCACTCCCTGGCTCCTTACGGTAGAATGGCATTAGCGGCGGAGCGGGCGAGTCGGTCGCTCGCCTTCGTTCTTGTGCGAAGACGGGAGGAAAGTCCGAACTGGGCAGGGCACGGTGGTTGGTAACGCCAACCCGGCGCAAGCCGAGGGAAAGTGCCACAGAAAAGACACCGCCTAAGCCGGGAAACGCCGAAAGCTGAAATCAAAGAAAAGTCAAGACGTCAAAAAGTCAAAAGGTCAAAAAGCAGACGGCAAGAGCGGCAAGCGCTACGACGCCAAGACGGAAGGACGTCAACATGTCGACGCGACACGCGGCGAGCGAGGCTACCACAGCCGGGTGCCCCCCCTTCCGGAGTAAGGGGTAGTGAATTGGCCAGCAGTGGAACACAGCCCGCAACTGAGGCAAGTCAGCCCGCAGGTCCACCACTGTTCGATGTTGTCGGATTTTGCTTTTTCACTTTTTGACTTTTTGATTCTTGAAGTTCAGCTTTCGGCGTTTCCCGGCCGGTAAGGGTGAAAAGGTGCGGTAAGAGCGCACCGCGCGGCTGGTGACAGTCGTGGCAGGGTAAACCCCACCGCCAGCAAGCCCGCGTAGGCAGCGAGAGGCGGCTCGTCTCGTGTCCCGGCCATC
>JANQGB010000466.1 GCA_028277545.1 Phycisphaerae bacterium
AGGGACTGAAGTCCCTGGCTACGAACAAGCGCCCTCCGGGCGAGGCCTGGTACATTAGCCACCGCGCTTCGCAAGGAGGCCCTGCGTGACAAGATGTCAGGGAGGTGCCTCTTAAGTCGGCCGCCCGAGTTGTTCGAGTACCAGGAGGCACCAAAGCATGCCAGAAAACTCTGGCGAATCTCAACTGATCAGGTGGTCCGTAGCCCGGATGAATAAGCCATCCGGAATGGCCGAGTGCCTGGGGTCGGCTCCGCAGCCCGTTCGCGAGTGTTGGCTGCCTCGCTCACCAGTGACAACGGGTGGCTCTTGAGGTGACCGCTCATGCCTGCCAGTGTGCCGATGATCTTGCTCCACCCGGCTACGAGCCGCCGGCGCACGGTCCTTGCAGGAGCTGATCCGCGGAGCAGAATCTGCGGTTGCGTGGGCTTCCGGCCACCCGGCTCTGCTGAGCGCTCCATATCAGGCCCCGCGTTTCAGGGGGACCAGTCGTCAGGCAGCGCCCACCCCGGGCCAAGGCGCCACCCGCGCAAATATTGCCCGGCCCCGCCCCAAACCGCGTCGGACCGGCCCGTAATCCGGGGTCCGCTGCCGGGCGCTCCAGGCCGGCTCATTTTCCCTCACGACCCGCCGAGGGCTTGTCCGATAGCCCCACATGCTGGGGGTGGATTCGGGCGGAGCCCAACATCTATGGCGTGCAGGGAAGCACACCCGAGCCGGTGAGGAGGCGCGAAAAATGTCGCAAGAAATCCTTGAGGTTTGGCCGATGTTAGGCTACGCTATGATACCGAACAAGTGGCGAACATTGTGGCACACGTACCGGTCGCGTGTGGGTGGATTGTTGGCAACGGTGCGGAGTGAGATCGCCGCTTTGACTGCGGAGCCCGCGGTGGACCGGCCCGCGGGTGATGTGTTGCCTTTGTGCGTATTCGGTCCCGGGGGTGACTTTCGGACCGCGTTGCTCCCGGGGCCGACGGATTCGTCGGCCGATACCGCCCGCAAGCCGCGCGGCGCCTTCGTGGCCGGGGCAGGGGCCGGTTGCACCGGTTCGCCTGCCGCCGTGGCGAAGAACTCCGCGTTACGCCGCGTTCGGCTGCGGGCTTACGACTCGTTCGGCGGGCCGGCCGACGGCAGTTCGCGGGCGCCCCGTTGTCTGGACGTCAGCAAGCTGCCCCTGGTGGTCCTGGGGACAACGGCGTTACGCCGCTATTGGGAGCAGAGCCATGACCAGAGTGAGCAGGCCGAGCAAGGAGCAGGATGCTCGTCGGCTGACGCCCAGGCAGCTCGAGATTCTCACCTTGATCCGCGACACGAGACGCAGGCTTGGCTATTCCCCGACGATGCAGGAGCTGGCCGACGAGCTGGCCGTAAACAAGGTCACCGTGTTCGAGCACGTCGGCGCCCTCGTAAAAAAAGGGCTGCTGCGCCGGTTGCCGCACAAGGCACGCTCTTTGGAGCTGACTGAGGCCGCCCAGTTCCCCGACGAGCGTTCGACGGCCATACCGCTGGCGGGCCGGATCGCCGCGGGCCTGCCGATCGAAGCGATTGAAGACGTGGAAACCATAGACCTGGAAACCATTTTCGAAAGTCGATATGCCACCTTCGCCCTGGAGGTTCAGGGCGACAGCATGATTGACGAACAGATACGCGACGGCGACGTAGTCGTCGTCGAAAAGCGTCAGCAGGTTCGCAACGGAGACACGGTGGTGGCCCTGCTCTCCGACGGCGAGGCCACGCTCAAGAAACTCTACCGCGAAGGGCGTCGCATTCGCCTGCAGCCCGCCAACAAGCGCTACAAGCCGATCTACGCCACCGCCGGCGAGGTCGAGGTGCAGGGGGTGGTCATCGGAGTGATCCGGCAGTATTAGCGTCTCCGGCCGCTGTCATCTCTGCGGCGCAAGGCCATGTGCTCTCGTACCGCAGGCATCCTGCCTGCAGCGTCAGCCCTGCGAAGGCAGGTTGGAAGCCAGCACGAAGAACGACCCTGCCAAGTAGCACGGGTCTGCACAGAAGTGTAGCGCTCAGATCGAGTGGACCGTAACGAGCCGCGAACTTCAGTTCGCGCGGACGTCCGAGCGTCGACGACGCAGCCTATACGCGTGGATCAAAGACGCCGGAGATTTTGCGGCACCACGCCGGTCCACCGTTGCCCGGCGGCGCGGAGGGGGGTACTGGGGAATGTCGCCGCGACCGCTCAGCCGGTGATGGAGGTCGCGTTCTCGGTCTTGGTCTCGGCCGGCGTGTCTTCGCTTTCCTGGGCGGAGCCCTGGGCCTCGTCGCCAGGCTCGTCCTCGGAACCACCTTCAGTGCTGTCTGTTGTCCCGTTGTCGCCGGTAGTATCGTCTGCCGTCTCGTCGGCGGCCTCGGCGTTTCGCTCGGCCCGGACACGGACGATCACGTCGTCTCGGTCTCTGTTGGACGGCACCGGCTGGCCGCCCAGATCGACGTAGGTCACGGTTAGCCGGATGCGGTAGACGGTTTCGGTAGGGGCGCTGGGTGCCGTGAAGGTGACGACCGTGGCGCTGGGGTCGGCGAAGTCGAGGTCGGGCCCCTCGGCCACCTCCCACTCGATCTGGCGCCGGCTGCGTGCCTCCGGCTTGCTGGCCGAGGCGTCCAGGGTCACGGTTTCACCGGCGCTGACGGTCCGATCCTCTCCCGCCCGGGCGATGGCCTGGTCCATACAACCGGCGGACGCGATCAGCAGACCCACGGAAGCTAAACCAAGTGTAACTCTACGAAAACCAGTCATGGCGCACCTCTCGCAAGCTTCTTTCTGTCAACAGAGTATACCACGATAGACGACATCGACCACCTTAGCGGCTTGCCATGAGCACATCGGAACACTAGCGTGCGGTTTTCCGCGCCGCCGCCGTAACCGGAGCAAGCGAGGTTGGATCTCTTTCTCTCCCGCAGTCTGCCGTTCATGTCGCGTCGCAACTACGTCTGCGAGGCCCGGCACCTGTTGCTCTGGGGTGTAGTAGCGGGCATGGCCGAGGGCTCGGTCACCGGGGTGGTGGTGTCGAAGACCTTCGGCGGCAGCGAGTTGCTCA
>JANQGB010000506.1 GCA_028277545.1 Phycisphaerae bacterium
GCTGCCGCAGCCCGACTTGCCGGAGGCGGTGGCAGCGTTGCCCTTGCTGCCGCAGCCGGACTTGCCCGACGCGGTCGCGGCAGATCCCGTGGCGCAACAGCCGGACTTGCCCGCGGCGGTCTTGCTACAGGTCTGGCTGCAGCCAGCCGTCGCGGCCAGCGCCTTGCGGACCGCATCCGACACGACGTCTGCCTGCTCCTGCGTGTCGAAGTCGAAGCCCGCCAACCGATACTGCATCTTGCCGCCGTTACTTGCCGCCAGCGTCTTGGCCGCTGTCGGACAACCCACGCACTCGCCACCCACCACATAGCGAACCGTCATCATGGTGTCGGCCTCGCGCTCCAGCAGGGTGACCAGTGCCTCGGTGGCCTCGCCCTTGGTGTCGTACATGCTGTCGGACACCATGTACTTAACCTTGCTGGCGCAACCCGCGCTGGCGGCGGCGGTGTCAAAGCACTTCGTGGTGGTCTTGCCGCCGACGTAGCTCATCGACGGCAGTGCGGCCAGAACGGCCTCGGCAGTCGCCTGGGTGTTTGCTCCGCCTGCCTGGGCCGTCGCCTGGCTCTTGGAACACCCCGACTTCTTGGCCGCCTTGTGCTTGCCGCAGCCGGGACCAGCCGCCAGGGCGGCCGAGCTCATGGCAGTCACCAGAAGTGCAACCAGTGATATACGCTTCGTCATCTTCTTGCTCCTTGCGTGGGCTTGCCACGCCAACAGTCCAACGGTTCCCTTCATCCATCCGCAACGGACAGCCGACCCGCCCGCCCCGGCCCGTAACATTCACGATTCGATCTTGAGGACTCTCCCCCGCAACGTTCTCACAATCATAACGAGCGCGGAGCCAGATTTGTTCCCGCCGCGTGTTGCGGCTTTGTAACAGCTTGTCGGGCCGCGCGCCGCAGCCCGGCCTCCAGGAGGCCTGTCGCCCGGTTCTGTGACACCTCCCCTCGCACCAGTCCCCGCTATGCACAACGGGTGGCGCTGCCCTGGCAGGCCACCCGCTATGGATATTCGCGTGTTATTGAGGCGCCGAGCGAGCGCTACGCCGCCTTACTCGAACGGTGCCGGATCCAGAAGCTCTTTTTTGTCCTCAACGTCCTTGAACTCGTCCGCCTCGGGGAGAGGCTCTTTCTGGGCATCGATTACCGGCCACTCCTCCGCGTACTTGACGTTGATCTCCACGTACTCCGACCACTTGTCGGGCAGTTCATCCTCAGGGAAGATCGCCTTGGTCGGACACTCCGGGATGCACAGTCCGCAATCGATGCACGTTTCCGGATCGATGGCCAGGAAATTCACCCCTTCGTGGAAACAATCAACCGGACACACTGCTACGCAATCGGTGTACTTACACTTGATACAGGGCTCGGCGACAATGTGGGCCATCGTTATCCTCCATCCACTGTCCCTCGAAATCCAGGCCTGACGGGTTATAGCACAGGGTGTCGCGCCGGCCCACCCCTGTCAACCGGCAAAATCCGGCCCAACGCATGCGTCAGGGGTTTGAGGTAGCGGTGCTCTTGCCGAACCGATTCTTGCCCCGCCGCGGGTGTCTGCCTATATTCGCTCGCGTGTCCGAGCATACCCGGTTCCTCGCTCCCGCTCGTCTGATCGCCCTGCTGACCTCCTGTTCGCGTGTGCTGGGGCTGGTGCGTGAAGCGGCGTTCAGTTACTTCTGCGGGATCGACCCGGTCTTCAGCTCGTTCCGGGTCGCGTTCATGGTTCCGAACCTGGCCCGGCGACTTTTCGGCGAAGGGGCCATGGCCTCGGCCTTCATTCCGGTCTTCACCGAGGCACTCGAGAAGCAGGGACGCGAGCGAGCCCGCGAACTGGCCGGCAGCGCGTTTACCCTCCTGGGGGCGATCCTCTGCGGTCTTACGCTGTTGGTCGAGGGCGGCATCCTGATAGCGCATCTCCTGCACCGCTCGGACACCCTGTCTCTGACCATGGTCATGCTGCCCTACATGATCCTGATCTGCCTGGCCGGCTTCGCCGGGGGGATGCTCAACGCCTTGAACCGCTTTGCCCTTCCGGCGGCCGCACCGATGCTGCTGAACATCGTCTTGATCGCACTTCTGCTGATCGGCGGCATTACCGTGGGCCTGGAACCGCGTCCCCTGGTATACGTCGTTGCGGTGGGCGTCGTGCTGTCCGGCCTGGCCCAGTTCGGCCTGCAGTTGCTGGACATGCGGTGGGCGGATTGTTCACCGACCCTGAATCTCCGCTGGCGGGATCCGGATTTGCGCCGGATTCTGCTGCTGCTGGCCCCGATGCTCGTGGGGCTGTCGGCCACGCAACTGAACGTCCTGGCCGACAACCTGATCGCGCTGTATTTCGTGCCCCAGGCGCGTGGTCCGGCCGTCCTGGGCTACGCCCACATGCTCTATCACCTGCCGCTGGGGGTCTTTGGAATCGCCCTGGCCACGGCGATCTTTCCCCAACTCAGCGCCAGGGCGGCGCAGGCAGATCACGGCGGCCTGGCCCGGGCGCTGGAGAGCGGTGTCCGGGTCAGTCTGTTCATCGCCCTGCCGGCTTCGGTGGGTTTGATAATGCTGGCCACGCCGATCGTGGCCCTGGTCTACCAGCACAGGGGCGGTCGCTTCGGCATCGAGGCCACCGACCACGTCGCCCGCACGCTGGTCTGCTACTGCCTGGGCCTGTGGGCGTTCTCTCTTCAGCCGATCCTGGCCCGGGCCTTTTACGCCCTGCAGGACGCCCGCACGCCGGTGCGCATTGGTGTCATCACCGTGTCGCTGAACCTGGTGCTGAGCCTGGTGCTGGTGTTCCCCATGGCTGAGGGTGGGATCGCCCTGGCCACCGCTGCCGCCGCGTGCCTTCAGGTGGTTTGGCTGGTCTGGGCCCTGCGTCGCCGACTGCCGGAGGTGCGCTGGTCACAGGTGGCGGTGTCCTCCGGACGCACGGCGCTGGCTGTGGCCGCCATGTCGGCTTTCCTGTGGTGGATCAGTGGGGCCAACATGCTGGGCGGCGCGCGCCCAGCGGTGCACCTCGCCATCGCCATTCCGGGAGGAATAGTCCTCTTCGCCGTCGCTGCCCGCGGCCTGCGCTGCCCTGAACTGCTCGAGTTGCTGGCCCGGCGACGCCCTTCCCCGAACGCCGAGCCCTCCGCCGGCAACGACTGACGCCGCCCGGCCTGGGACCTCCCACACTGCTTCGCGGCGGATTCAGCTCCGGCTGAACAAGGTGCGGGCCAGAGGGGCAAGGGCTTCGAGCACTGCCGGCCCCAGCCTGGCTTGGGCCACACCGGTCTCCGCGTCTTCGGGAATCACCAACGGCAGGTCCACTCCGGTGTAGCGGGTCAGCACTTCGGGGTTGATTTCGTCAGCCAGCGTAGCCCCGTCGGCGACGTAGCGGTTGAGGATGACGGCCGCGACCTGCAGGCGGCGGTGCCTGGCACAATCGAGCGCCATCAGGACGTGGTTGACGGCGTCCGCGCCGGCGCCAGCCACCAGAACGAGCGGCATCGACCACCGGGCCAACAGGTCCGCTGTCAGCGTGTCGCGGTCCAGCGGTTCGAGCAGGCCGCCGACCGTCTCCACCAGCATG
>JANQGB010000655.1 GCA_028277545.1 Phycisphaerae bacterium
TGAACATGCCGACCATGGAGACCATGCCCAGCGCCTGGGCGATGTTATTGCCCAGCTCGCGCTTGTCGGTGAAGGTGACCGAGTTGAATGATCCCTTGGGCGTCAGGGCCTCGGCCATAACCTGATCGTTCTTGGTGACATTGGGGTGCGCTCCGGCGGCCGTGTCCAGACACAAGACGACCGCGTCGGCCGAAGTGCCGAAGATGAGGTGCCCTTCGGCCGTGCCGCAGACCATCTGCTGGGGGTTCATGCCCATCTGGATGGTCTGGAAGCCCTCGAGCTTCTCGTTCGTACAGGGCGAGACCCGGAGGGCCATCATGGCCAGGAAGGGCTGCTGGGCGGCCATCTCCTGCATCGCAGACGAGATGAAATTCAGGCCCGCGCTGACCTTCTCTTTCGCCGCTGCCTCGTCATTGACCCGGACCAGCCACACGCCGTCGGGCATGCCCGTGGGGCCCTTGGGAAGCGTGACGCTGATCGAGTCACCCTGAATCCAGGACAGCAGGTCCTTGCGTACGTTGAACTCGATCTGCTTCTGCAGCCCCTCCCACTTGGCGAGCGCCTCTTCGCCGCCGGGGCCGAAGGTCCGCACCGAGTCCTCCAGGAAGGTGTACAAGGCGTCCAGGTCAATCATGCTCGAAACGCTGAAGGAGACGGTCTCCTGCGGCAGGAAGCGGGCGAAGTCGGTCAGCGGCTTGCGGCTGCCGATCACCGGGTAGAAGGGCTTGCTGGCTGCGTCGGCAGAGAGCACGGCGGCCGAGTCCATGTGGGTGGTGTACCCCTCGGTGTATTCGATGGCCGCTACGTGGTCGAGCATGGCCGCCATCTCGATGATGCGATCCGCTACTCGCTTGACGCCGACCATCCACTCCGTGTTCTTGTTCGCGCTGTTTCCGTAGGCCTTGCCCAGGGCCTTCTGGAACTCGGGTTCCTGCCGGATGGACTCCAGGTCCGAGTCACTGGCCATCAGTTCACCGTTGTCAAAGCCCGCATCGACTGCCTTGACGACCCAACCCAGGGCAGCTTCCTTCTCGCCGACCAGGGCACTGAAGCACCCCAGGTTGTAGAGCACGGTGGCGTCGGTAGGATCGATCTCGTGGGCCTGCTTGACGTACTCCAGGGCCCCGGCGTAATCCTGCTTGTTGTACGCTTCCACCGCCTTGGCGTTGAGCTTCAACACGGCGGTGTTCTTGCCGGGGGGCGCCTTGACGTCGACCTGCATGTGGGGTTCGAAGCCGGCGGCCTTGAAGCCTCCGTCGACCAGCTCTTCGATGTCAGCGACCATCTGCTGCATATCGAAGTAGAACATGGTGTCCTCGGCCGGAGGCAACTTGGCGAAGGCGGCCTTGAAGCGCGCATCCTCGGACAGCGACTTGGCCGAGCCCTGGCCGCCCAGGAGTCCCAGCACCTCGGGCATCATGGTGCCGCCCATGGCCATGATCAGCAGGTCGCCACGCTGGGCGAGCTGAAGGTCGTACGGCTTGTTGGGAGGCATGGGCCAGCCCAAACGTGCAATCTTGCCCCCAGCCTCCTCCTTCACGGTGACAGACAGAAACTCGTCCCCGGCGGCCTTGTTGGCCTCGGCGGCTATGGCCTCCAGAATCGCGGTCAGCCCGGCGAAGTTCTTGGCCCCGCTGCCCTCACCGCCGCGGAACATCCAGGTCATGTCCGCCCCGGCTACCGAGAAACCGCCACCTGTAGTGTCGGCCTTTGGCATTCGCATGGCGTATACGAATTCCCTGGCGTCCAACTGATCCCAGTCCACTCCCTCCAGGAGTTGGGTGGCCAGCGCCTTGAAGCGCTCCACCTCGGCCATGCCCTCTTCGCCGAGCAGCGAGCCCAGCAGTTCCATCAAGTCCGTGCCGATGCCGGCATCCAGGACCTCGTCCAGAACATCCTGCCAATAGGTGTGTATGAACTCCCGCTCGGGGTTGCGGGATTCGGCAATGTACATGAACACGTCATCAGGCACCGCGGAGGCCAGGGTGAACTTCTCGCCCGCCACAGCCGCCGGCGGCGCCGATCCCCCCGCCAGCACGGCGGCGATCAACACTGCGGTCCAACCAAATGTGCATCGTTTCATGGCTTAGATTCCTTATTTTTCGGGGACGCGACGTGTCGTGCGCACGGTCCCAGGACCGTATCGGCCGGGAAAACCTCCCGGCCATGCCGCTGATTCTATCGGCCAGGCCAACGCTGCTCAACCACAAGCATCCGCGCCAAAACAACTTCCGACACCAGCCGACATAATCCTAACAAATCGGCGCGGCTAGTTGCCGCCCCGGATCTCCTCGAAACGCGCGGTGAAGTGGCGCAGGGCCGGGGGCTCCTCGACAATCCGCAAACCGCTTAGCGATTCGCGCTCCGCGTGCACCCCCGCCAGAACCTCGATCACGTAATCGATGTGAGACTGCGTATAGGTCCGGCGCGGAATGGCCAGCCGGACCAGTTCCATACTGGGCGGCTCGTCGGCGCCGAACATGACGCTTCCGATTTCGCAGGCCCTGATACCTCCGCGGCGGTACATGGCGCAGACCACGGCCTGCCCGGGAAACTCCGCCGGCGGAATGTGCGGGCAGAAAGCCTTGGCGTCAACGTAAATGGCATGCCCGCCGGGCGGCTCGACTATCTGCACGCCGACCTCGCGCAGCTTCTCGCCCAGGTATTCGGTGCTGCGAATGCGATAGGTAAGGTAGTCTTCGTGGAGCACCTCCTCCAGACCCTGGGCGATGGCTTCCAGGTCGCGCCCCGCCAGCCCGCCATAGGTCGGAAAGCCCTCGGTAAGGATCAACAGGTTGCGGGCCTGGGTGGTCAACTCCGAGTCGCGCAACAGCAGCAGGCCACCAATGTTGACCAGCCCATCCTTCTTGGCGCTGATGGTGGCCCCGTCGGCCAGGTCGAACATTTCGCGCACGATCTCGGCCACGCTGCGCTCACCCTGGCCAAGCTCGCGCTGCTTGATGAAGTAGGCGTTCTCGGCAAAGCGGCAGGCGTCCAGGAAGAGCGGTGTCTTGTACCTGTCGCAGACCTTGCGCAACTCGCGGATGTTCTGCAGGCTCACCGGCTGGCCGCCACCGCTGTTGTTGGTGACGGTCACCATTACCAGCGGAATGTTCTCGGCGCCAACCTCCTTGAAACAGCTCTCCAGCTTGGCAACGTCCAGGTTGCCCTTGAAGGGGTCCAGGCTGCGCGGGTCCTTGCCCACGTCGACCACCAGGTCGACCGCCTTGGCGCCGGAGTGCTCCACGTTGGCCCGGGTGGTGTCGAAGTGGTTGTTGTTGGGCACCACCTTGCCCGGCCCGCCAACCACCTCGAACAGGATCCGCTCCGACGCCCGCCCCTGGTGCGTGGGCAGCACGTGCTCGAACCCGGTGATCTCCTGTACCCGGTCCAGAAAGCGATAGAAACTCCGGGCACCGGCGTAGGATTCATCTCCCCGCATGACGCCGGCCCACTGCTCGCTGCTCATCGCGCCGGTTCCACTGTCGGTGAGCAGGTCGACGATGATGTCCTCCGCCCGGAGATTGAACACGTTGAGACCCGCCTCACGCAGGGCAGTCTCGCGTTGCTCGGGCGTGGTCATGCGAATCGGCTCGACGACCTTGATCCGAAACGGCTCGATGATGGTCTTCATGCTGGCTCCTCTCTGTTACACCGGACGCACCGCTGGTGCGGATTGTGAAGCTTCGCCCTGTCTGGGACAAGCCCTGCAGATGAGAGTCTTTCTTGGAGCGCTTGTGCCGGCCTGGCGACCCGCGCCCGGCGCTTGCTGCCGGGCAGCACCGGTTCACCGCCGAAGCTGGATTGCATTCACCGGTCGATCCCCTATAATCCGCCGCCTTGAGCTAACGACGGGCGGGCTGCCGCTGCCCTGGCTTTCGTGGGCAGGCAGCCGTCGGCCGCAACTCCCGGAGAGACGCCAGATGAAGGCTTCACGACTGAAACGCGCGGTGGTGCTGGTTTGCACCGGGGCGGCCCTAGTGCAGATCGGCGGTTGTGCGGCCGCTCTCGCGCCCACCCTCCTGGGTATAGGCGAACAGGTGTTGCTCAGCGCCCTGCTGGGCGGGTTTGCCGGCTAAATCCGCTCCAGAACTCTCGGTTGGATCGACAGGCGAGAACCCGCTTCGTACAGGACCGGGTCCCCTGCCGGTCACGGCTTGCGCCGCCCGGGCCCGCCTCGGCGCGCGGAGCATCCATGTCCAGGTACGGAATGCCTCACTCGGTTCGCAAGGTCACCACTGCGTGGCCCCGTGCCCGGGGGCAACGCTACGGGGCAGTTGGGTACATCGGCGCCAGTTGGCCTTGCCCCAAGGATTCGGCACCCCCCGGCCCCTCAAGCGGCGCCGCAGTCCAGATTCGCAGCGCGGACTCACGGAGCATATGCACCAGGCTGTCGTACGGGGCGAGAGTGGCTGCCCGGTCAAAGGCCTCCGCCGCGCCGGCAGCGTCTCCCAATCCGAAGCGCACGTATCCCAGCAGCATCCAGCCATCAAGGTTGTCAGGTCGCTGAGCAAGGTAAGCCGTCAGCGCGTTGACATGCTGGTAGGCAGCGTCGGACGAAGGGCCGTAGATGGCCGCGATGTCTATGGGGTAGTCGATGGCGTCGGGGGAACTCTCCAGGCCTCGGCGTAAGGACAGGGAGGCTGCCACGTAGTCGCCCTCGGCGTATCGCGCCAGGGCGTAGCCGATGGTAGCTTCGCCGAGGCCTGGAGAGTTCCCCCGACGCCATCGACTACCCCATAGACATCGCGGCCATCTACGGCCCTTCGTCCGACGCTGCCTACCAGCATG
>JANQGB010000707.1 GCA_028277545.1 Phycisphaerae bacterium
TACCGCCGCTGGTGCTCGAATACCGCGAACTGGCCAAGCTCAAGGGCACCTACGTCGATACGCTGCCCGAAATGATCTGCGAGCGAACCGGGCGGATTCACGCCGGGTTCAACCAGACGGGGGCGGTGACTGGCCGGCTATCGAGCAGCGACCCCAACCTGCAGAACGTCCCCATCCGCACGGAAGCCGGCCGGCGGATCAGGTCGGCCTTCGTTACCGATCGGCCGGATCACACGCTGTTGGTGGCGGACTACTCGCAGGTGGAGTTGCGGGTGCTGGCCCACTTCTGCCAGGACGCCAATCTGCTGGAGGCCTTTCGTAGCGGACAGGACATTCACGCCTTCGTGGCGTCGCAGGTCAACGGTGTGCCCATCGAGGAGGTCTCCAAGGAGCAGCGCGGCCGGGCCAAGGCGGTTAACTTCGGCATCATCTACGGCCAGACCGCCTTCGGGCTCTCGCGCACGCTGGACATCTCGCGCAGCGACGCCGAGGCCTTTATCGCCGAGTATTTCCTGCGCTACCCGCAGATCCGCCTGTTCATCGACGACTGCATCGCCAAGGCCCGCAGCAAGGGCTACGCCGAAACCATGCTGGGCCGCCGCCGTCCGATCGAGGAACTTCGCTCGCGCAACCGACAGCGCGTGTCATTCGGCGAGCGCATCGCGGTCAACACCGTGATACAGGGCAGCGCCGCCGACCTCATCAAGCGGGCCATGCTGGACATCCATGGCCAGATCAAGGCCGGCAAGCTGAAGAGCCGGATGCTGCTGCAGGTGCACGACGAGCTGGTCTTCGAGACGCCGAAGAAGCGCGTTAGCCAGGAGACGAAAACCATCCGCAAGCTGATGACCGAGGCCCTGCCGCTGGACGTGCCCGTGGTAGTGGACATCGCCAGCGGTCCGAACTGGCTGGAGAGTAAGTGACCAGGAGGTAGCGCGACCTACCACCACACCTGCCGGCCATCTTCAATGGTGAAGATGCGTTCCAGGCGGCGGGAGTCTTCTTCTACCAGCCAGTAGAGCCCACCGGTTGGCACTGCTTCGAAGGCTACCGGCTGAGCGCCGGCCACTTGCTGGCCCAGTGAGACCCATTCGTTCATCCACAGGAACAGTTCGTAAGTCTTGCCCGGCTTGACGACGATGACTGGGCGGGCGATGAGGGTGTCGGCGTCGGGCGTCTCCGGCGCGGTGGCGGCGATCTCAACCTCCAGGTGGTCGCCCTGGTCCGCGCTGAGCGGTTTGACCGTTCCCTCGCTCGTCAGGATGAAGGGCGGGGCTGCCGGCACGAGTTCCTTTTCGTGGTAGTAGGCGGGCAGGTAGGCGATGTTACGGCCCATCTCGGTGAAGGTCACCTCGTCGCCCGCGATCTTGCCCCAGTGAATAGCCCGCCACTCGCCGCCGTTGAACACGCACAAGTAGGCGAAGCGAGCGTCGGCGGGTGCATCGTTAGTCAGGCGGATGTGCACATCGGTGGTGTCCAGATACTGCCCGGTCACATCGATGAAGTTCTTGCCGGCCAGCCAGCGGGGCACCTCTTCATCTTCGGTTTTGCGACAGCCCAGGCTGTCGCGCTGCACGGCGTAGGTCTTTCGATAGACCTTGGCCGCCCGGTTGGACAGCCCGGCCTTGCCCCGCCCGTTCTCGTCGAGAATCACCTGCCAGGCATGGTTGTTATCACGATCGGCCCAGGCGGGCGTGTAATCGGAGGCGGAGGCG
>JANQGB010000724.1 GCA_028277545.1 Phycisphaerae bacterium
CCGTACAGTGGGGCGCGAAATCTTCAAGGGCGCCACCCAGAATGGGATGCACCCGGTCGTGACCTCACGGGTCCGGTGACAACAACCGGATCTGAGTTAGCCGGGTAGGCCTGCTGAGGTCCGGCACGCCTTGGCCGCGACTACTCTACCACCAGTCTGGAAGACCAGGTGGACCTCTGCGTGCGTGAACCTGCTGGGTGTCGCCGGCTAACCTGCCAGGCCGTTCCAGATGCTCGAATTGCTGGCCCGTATTGGGCGACAGCCCGACTTCAAAACGCGGACCGGCTTGCACGAGCGCGCGGCTGACGGCACAGGGGATATGCGGGCAACCTGAGCTCTGGCGGGTACGCAGGGGGCCAAGCGGGCTAAGCGCCCGAACTCGGCACGTCGGCCGGCACAAGCTGCCGGCGGATCATCTCAATCAGCTCGCGGCGATTGATCGGTTTGGCGGCGTAGTTGTTGCAGCCAGCGGCCAGGCACTTCTCGCGATCCGTGGCCATGGCGTGAGCGGTGATGGCGATCACCGGGCCCGCATAACCTCTGCGGCGAAGCTCCCGGGTTGCCTCGTAGCCATCCATGATCGGCATTTGCATATCCATTAGAATCACGTCAAACGGATAGCCCTTGTCCCGCGCGTCCAGAGCGGCGCTGACTGCAAGCTTGCCGTCTTGAACCACGGTCACCTCGGCCCCTTCCTTCTCCAGCATGAAGGCGAGCAGACGCTGGTTGTCGGGGCCGTCTTCGGCCAGCAGGATGCGGGCCTCAAGAGGCGGCGCCGCCGGGCTGGCGGGCGCTGCTTTATCCTCAACAACTGGGACTGCTTCCGACGTGGGGTGGTCAATCATTCGCACGCCAGCCAGCGGACCCGTACCGATCGTGACCCGAACGCGCGAGCCTCTCCCCGGATGGCTTTCGACTACGCTGACGTCGCCGCCCAACAGTCCGGCAAGTCGCTTGCTGATCGTGAGGCCCAGGCCGGTACCGCCGAACCTGCGCGTCGTCGATGAATCGGCTTGCGTAAAGGGTTGGAACAGTCGCGCCGCCTGCTCCGCGCTCATGCCGACTCCCGTGTCCACCACGTCGAAATGGAGTTGCGGCTGGTCGGCTTCGTCATCGACTCGAGCGATGAGACGGACGCTACCGACCTCGGTGAACTTGACCGCGTTGGCGAGCACGTTGACCAGAATCTGGCGCAACCGTGTGGGGTCGGTCCGGATGGTCTCGGGTATAGGGCCGGCGAATTCGACTTCGAGTGGCAGTCCCTTGGCCTCGGCCCGCGCGCGGGCCATCGACATCGCCTCAGCGATGACTTCGCACACCGAGCAGGCAATCTGTTCGCAGGTCATCCTGCCCGCCTCGATCTTCGACAGGTCGAGGATGTCGTTGATGATTCTCAGCAGGCTGTCGCCGTTGCGCTTGATGGTCTCAGCCGCCTGACGGCACTCCTCAGGGGCACCACGCTCCCGTGAGTTCTCCCGGAGAAGTTCCGCAAACCCCAGAATGGCCGTCATGGGCGTGCGGATTTCGTGGCTCATGTTAGCCAGGAATTCGCTCTTGGCTGTGCTCGCCGCTTCGGCGGCGATCTTCGCATCCTTAAGGGCGCGGTTTCCAGCCAACAGTTCCTGCTGCTGAGCCCGAAGCTGTTCTCGCTGGGCCTCCAGCTCGATGTTCTTGCTGCGTAGTTGTGCCGCGTTGTCGCGAAGCTGCTCGGCGTCACGGATTCTGCCGGTGATGTCCAGTGCAGTGAAGGTGACGCCCTCCGATGGATCCAGCACGTCCATCGGCGTCGTGCTCAACAACACATTGATCAATCGCCCGTCTTTGCGCTGCCAGCGGATCTCCATGGTACTCTTGCCGCTTTCCCTGATCTGCCGGTCGTACTCCTGTCCCACGGAGATGTAGCGTGCATCAGACTCGTAGAGCAGTCGGGACTTCTGGCCTATAAGCTCCTCCGCTTTGTAACCGGTCATCTCACACATGTGGTCATTGACGTCGGTGAAAACGCGGTCACAGACTACACCTATGCCTACCGGAGCGACTCGGAAGACGCTGTTCAATCGCTCCTGGCGGTGCCGCAGCTCTTCGGCCACGCGCTTGCTATTGGTGATCTCCGAGAACATGACCGCCATCCTGCCTGGCGCAGTCTGAAAAGCACGCACGTCGAAAATGCCCTCGAGTCGCTCGTCCTGGTAGGTCAGGTCAGTTACCTCCCAAGGATCACCATTTGCCGCCGCCCCCCGAAGCCGGGCCAGGGCGTCGGTTCCTGTGAGCGCCGGGAATGCCTCCTCGATCGCTTTGCCAAGCAGCGCCTCGTTAGCGATACCGGTGTGGCGTTCGGCGGCCGGGTTGGCGTCGATGAGCACCAGGCGGCCGTCGTCCTGAAGTTGATACTGGTAGAACCCGACGGGGCAGGCATGTACGACGTTGCGGAAGGTCTCCTCTGAGTCGCGCAGAGCCTGCTCCGCACGCTTGCGATCGGAGACGTCGCGGACAACTGCCACGGCGAAACGCTGGTTGCCATGGCACCCTGTCGAAAGCGACAGTTCCACGGGGAATTCGCGGCCGTCACCTCGCTGGGCCGGGAGTTCCTGGGTCGTCCCCATTGCGGCGCTCGGCTCTCCGCTGGCGAAGTAATGGCTTATGTACCCGCGGTGTCTATCCCGGTACTCTTCAGGCATCAGGCAGCCGGGCGTCTGGCCAATCATCTCGGTTGCCGAGCGGCCGAAGATGCGCTCCGCCGCCCGATTGAACAGCGTCACGCGCCCGTCCTCGCCGATGACGATGATGGCGTCTTTGCTGGCGTCCACGATCGTGCGCAGGCGTTCGTCGCTCTGCCGCAGCGCTCCTTCAGTTCGCTCACGCTGACGGACGTGCCGGCCGACGTACCGGCAGCCAAGCCACAGCCCCAGCAGGCCCAACAGCCAGAACACTCCGTGTCCTAGTGTCAATGCTGCGGCGCGATCCCGCGTGATAGCCAGCAGTGGGCGCATCGGAATTGAAACGCTGATGCCACCGCGGATATCGCCGACCTGGTAGCCCTGGGCGCCGTGGCACTTGAGGCAACCTTGCTCCACTCGCAGGGGCTGCATCAGACGCATGCAGCTCTCCCCACCAACCTGTGTTCGTCCGCTCACCTCGGACTCGCCGGACTCGAACGCCTTCAGGGCCGAGGCCTCCCACGCATCGGGAGCATTCTCGGGCCGCAAGACCTTCAGGCTGGTGATGTGGCCGCGAGCGCCGTACCGTTCCTTGCCCAGCTCATGCACCTGGCGCGTCATGTATGCGGGGTTGACCAGCGTTAACAACTGTCCGGAAGGTGTGGTGACGTCACGGTCCGCCCTGTCGGACAGGTACGGATTGGGCGACGTATCCTCAGAAGCCGGCACATACAGGCCTCCGTGATTCGCACTCCAGCTACGATACATCAGGTCCTTCTGAAATGCGGTTCTAGCCTGCGTGCAGGCGAGTGCGTCGGCCTCCCGATTCTGGCGGCGCAGATTCCACAACAATGAGCCGGCAACCACCACGGTCCATACGGTGGCCAGAAGATAGACAGCGCGGCGCACAACGCGATCGCCTGGTCGGTGGCCAGTGGCCGAGCTACTCACGATGTCTCTGCCTTTCCGATAACGCCAGCCAGTGCTGCGCTTGCCGCGGATGTCGTTGTGTGGGCAGCGCAGGTGCGTGTTTACTCCCCTGTTACATCGGTCACCATCGGCGTTGCGTTTAAGTGCGCCGCTGGTTGGGCGGTCGCGGCGCGGACGCACGAGCGGCGTCGCGGACACCATACCGGCGGCCGCGACATACCTTATGGTTAGTCCTGGCCTGGATCGCGTGCGGGGAAGGCACGGCCTCGAATAGGACCACGGGGGCAGCAGAGACTGACGTCTGGCCTGTTGTGAGTCAGGCCGGCACGGTCCAATAAGATAGCATCGTTACATCGCTGTGGTCGCGCGTCGCCAGGCCGGCCTGTCTGCCTGGCCTGGACTCGATCACACACGGCCTTGCACAGATGCCTGCGACGTGACTGCGGGGCACTGGGCAACAGCTGCACTAGTCGTCGTCGTCATCATCATCCCAGAACAGGTCGATGACGTCTTCGAGCAGGTTCTCGTTGCTGGAGGTCAGCACGGCGTGACCGCCGGTCGCTGACCGGTCGCAGGTGGCGACGGTTGCGATTGGCATGAAGCCGGCCAGCAAGGCCAGCAACCCGAGTCGTTTGGCGATTCGGGACATGACTGCTCCTCCGCCCGACGCCGGCCGCGCGACTCGGCATCGGGTACTGCCCGCGTCTACCACCAGCAATCCCAGAAGTAGTCGCCGCAGTAGTCGTCTTCGATAATGATGATCTCGTCTTCGTAGTAGTAATCGTCGTAGTAGTAGCCGCCGTGACCGCCGTCGATGATCACCACCTCGTCGTAATCGTCGTCGAACCGGTCGTAGAACAGCGTGCCGCCACTACTGCCATAATCGCAAGTCGCCACGGTGCCCAGTGGCATCGTGCCGGCCAGCAGCGCCAGCGACCACGCCCGCCAGTGCTTCACGAACCTTGCCATGATCGCGCCTCCTCCGTAGGTCGTGCGGCCTGAATGTATCATACCACATATATTTGACAGTCGGGAACTAAATCTGGTGAGCGTCTATTTTTCGAAAACTGTAACACTTGTTTTTACAAGAGATTACGCGCCGTGTCCGACGTCATCCGCGGGCGCGGGGTGATGTTAGGACCTGTCGATGATCCTTGTGGCGGACTCGGTCGAGCGATAGGGTGGGGGCAGCAGAACGGGGACACGACATGAGCGACGTCACACTGGCGATGCCACTGCTCGATGCCCAGGGCGTAA
>JANQGB010000843.1 GCA_028277545.1 Phycisphaerae bacterium
CGCGATGCTCTGTCAGGCACTCCTGTATCGTCGGGCCGGGCTCGCAGAGCGGGCTGCCCGCGTGCTGGACCTGGCTCTGCAGCCGCTCTCGCCGGACGCCCCGCAGTCGTCGCTCTACGCCCGGCTGCTGCGCTGCCGGATCGTCGCCGAGGAGGGAGGCTACGCCGCTGCCTACTCGCTGTTGCTGAAGCTCGAAGAACGGTGCCACGACTGGTTCGACGCTCCACAGGAGATCGGTGAGGCCGTTCGGGCGGTGCTGTTGCTGCGCAAGCAGGTCGTCCAGGACTGGCAGGCATCGGTGGTCGAGCCGGCCAACCAGGAGCACAATGCGTGGTGTGAGGCCGTGATCGGCCGGCTGGACGAGGCAATGCTGCAAATCGAGGGTACGACGCGAGTTATGCGCCTGGGCGCGGCGGTTCCGTCTCTACTTGAGGCCGACGTGCCGTAAGTCGGCGCGGGCCGGTGATTTCCCACTTCCTCATGCCGAGGCGGTTCCAGTTGCCCGGCTGATTTGCGTCTGGGCAAACTTTGATATACACTTTGGGCGATACCACGCTGACTTGCGTGGGTCACGTCTACCTTGGGCGTATTCGCGAGGGGATTAGCACACCCGACTGCCGGGGCTGGGCAGCATGGCGCGAGTTGCGCTGACCTGGCTCGCAGCGGGTAGTCGGGGGGTCCTTTCCACACGGAAAGACCGGGGATACGACCGGACTAGACCGCAGTCGGCCATTGGTGTCGGTGCGCCACTGTTCAGAATGGGAGGTTCGTATCATGCAAGATCACCGCGCGCTCACCCAGTTCTTCGCCCGCCGCACGAGTGTCCCCACGGACCGCCATCTGTCCAGCATCGACTTCGGCCTGATAGATCATATCACGCGCCAGCGCGGATTCAGCAGTGTCGACTCGTTGGTGACGTTCTGCCGCAATCCGCGGAACCTGAGCGGATTCCTCCCGGACCCACGAGACCGTACCGTCTTCTCGAAACGACTGGTCAACGCCCTGATCGAGTATCGCAGCGCCGGTACCTGCTGAGCCTCAGGTTGACATTAATGATGGTGCATCAGGTGCACGCTGCCCGCGGCGCCCGGCGGTTTTGCGGGCCTGGGATTGTTACCCCCTGCCGGCTATGCTGGGGGAATGTCCAAAGCCGGTGTCAAGGTCAAGCAACTGGCCAGGGAACTCGGTGTCACTTCGCGGGCGGTGATCGACCGCTGCCGGGCCGAGGGCATCTTCATACAGAACAGTATCACCCGCCTGAACAGCGACACGGAACGCGCGGTGCGCCGGTGGTTCGCCGCCGACGGACAGCACGATGACCAGCCTCCTGCGGTCGGGGAGTAGGCCGGTCAGGTCGTTGGACGGTCTGGTCGCGATGCGGGCGAGCGCTTACCGGAGATTGGTCATCGGCTCAACCTTGTGACGCTCACGGTTTGCGATCATGCCGAACAGCGTCGCCGCTGTGCGACCGCCGTTGTCGGAGCCCGCCAAGAGCCAGAGCGTGGCGCTCGGCGGCAAGTTCGAAGGCCGTGGCGTATGAGATCACCGCGAGCAGCAGCGTCCGCGGAGCCAAGTGCACGCGAACTACCGATGTGCCGCGATCATCGGTGTGCGGTTTGAGGCACGGCTGGCGTCGCTTTCGATGACATCAAGCATCCAGCTGGCGACATCTGCACGACGGATGCGCGTGAGCAGGCCGTAGTGTTCGACGACCACCGCCTTGCCAGTATGAGAGCCGTCGGTCAGCGTGGTGGGTCGGACGGCGTGCCAACACAGTTTCGAATCTCTCAGAATCTGCTCCATGTGCTCCAGATCGCGATAGGAGGCAGCAATCTTGCTGTGTCGAAAGAGCCAGCCAATGATCGGGTTGACGTGCCTGGCGCTGTCACCCACACCGCCCGCGCTGATCGCGACCAACCGCAGTACGTTCTGGCGGGGCATTTCTTCAACGAGCATCTGCGCGACTGTTGCGGTGAGGTCGGGAGGTGACATGATTCGTGACCACGGATTTCGTGGATGTCGCCTGCGAAGTCCGAGACACGAGAGTACCGCATCAACGCCGACGAGCGCGCGCGACAACGTCTCGTGATCGAGTACACTGCCCTGGTGGACCTCGATACAGTCAGGCGCGTTGAATGGGGCGGATCGCCTGACCAGGACGCGCACAGTGTGGCCGCGATCCGTAGCGAGTCTCGTTGCCCATGCGCCGCATCCGCCGGTCGCGCCGAGTATCAGGAGTCTCACGGTGTCGATCTCCCTCTGTGGAGCCAGCGATCGGTGTGTCTCGCGCGTGCCGCGCGGGTTGAGAAGGTCAGGTTATGGTCGGCCTGGTCGAGCGCGCCTACTCAACCATCAGGTCGTATATCGAGCTCAGCGCCGCGGCTGGACAGCAATATGACCATCGTCCGTGACGTAGTCATCGTGCGTGGCCATCACGACAACGGTTGCGATGTCGACCTGGAGCCTGTGACCAGGCTTCAGACGGTGATAATGGTGCAGCGGCGTACCGCCAGTCGCGGTCAGTCAGCCATCGCCTGACATTACATCAGTGCCGCAGCCGGGCATCAGTTTCCAGTTGATCCACTGGGCGATCAGTCGACCTTCCTGAAACGTAGCATGAGGGACAGGGCAGCAAAGAGCAAGGCGGGCATCATGCCGATCCCGCACAGGCCGCCGGAGGCGTTGCCGCCGGTCGACAAGGTCGAGGCGTCGATGTCCTCACCGGGCTGGGCCCCATCGAAGCTGTCGGACCCGCCCGCACTCCCGGACTGGCCATCGCCCGTTTCACCGGAGTCATCCGCGGCGCCTTCCTCTGGCACGAAGCCTGACCCTTCCACGGTGAGGAATTCCACGGGCGACGTGAACGACCAGGTAGTGCCGCTGGGATTGCCCTCGGTGGCGCAGCCCAGGGTCGCGTGACAGGTGGTTACCGTGGCCTGCACGGCGAACGTGGCTGGTGCGGTCGAGGTGTTGACGTAGGTGTGCATGACCGTAACCGTATCAGCCTGCGTGCCGTCGCCGAGATCCCAAAGCACGTTGTTGAACACACCTGGCAGATCTGCGGTGTCGATGGTGAACTCGACGGTATAGGGCGAGACCCCC
Source organism: Phycisphaerae bacterium (assembly GCA_028277545.1). GTDB lineage: Bacteria > Planctomycetota > Phycisphaerae > UBA1845 > UBA1845 > JANQGB01. The sequence goes on from JANQGB010000843.1 coordinate 3,103, forward strand.
GTGTCCGCGGCCGCTCCGGCGGAGTCGGTGCCCACCACCTCGACCGAGCCGCTCGACCCACCGTCGCCCGGATCGGCTGCCCCCTCGTCCGAAGACACCTGGATGGCGATGGACCGCTGCCCGGTATCGCCCTCAGTATCCTCGACGGTGAACGTGGCGATGAAACTGGTGGTCGTCCCATCGGTGACGGTGTAGGTGTGGGTGGTGTCCCTCTGTTCGACCGGCGGCGAGCCGTCGCCGAAATCCCACTGGGCATGGACGATCTCACTGTTGGTCAGGGCGTTGCCCTGGAACTCGACCGTCAGCGGCGAGGTTCCTGATCGCGGCGTCACGTCGATGGACACCTTGGGGACGTCGTTGACCGGCAAGACGGCCTCGTCGTCGCCGCCGCCAGAGTCGCCGGCGTCGACCGGGCCGGCATCGGTAACGTTGCCGTTGGAATCAACGGCCACACCCCAGGAGAAGCGCCCCACGTTGTTCTGGGCGAAGATGGCGAAGTAGGACTCACCGAACTCGGGCGGCTCGAACTCGAAGTCCTCGGCGCCCTCTGCGTCCTTGAAGACCACGAAGACGTTCTGAACGACCTGCTCCCCAACGTCGTAGGTCTGGGCCTCTTCAGGCGTCCATTGGAAGATGCCATCCGACTGCACGATGTAGACGGTCTTGGTCTCGTCGCCGTTTCGCCAGCGGAGGGTGTTACCGGTGACGCGCACGTCGGACACACGGTCCGGCCAGGTCAGGCCACCGTTGGTCAAGGACTGGGAGGCGGCTTCCACGGCCGCACCGGCATCGATGCGACCGTAGCCGTAGCGGTCGCTGCGGCTGGTGATGCCATCGTAGGCAGCGTCTTCCGCCGACACCTGTACGGCGGTGTGCTCCAGGACGACCCGTACCTGCGTCGCGGTCAGTTCCGTATTGGTGCTCAGTATCAGGGCAGCGACGCCGGCTGCCACCGGGCAGGCACCGGAAGTGCCGCCGAAGTCATCGGTGTAGTCCGGGTTGCTCAGGTTCGGCTCACCGAAGTCGTTGAATCCATCGTTGTTGTAGCCCGGCTCGGCGTATCCGGCGTCATCAGTATTGTCGGTGGTAACCAGCGAGGGCATGTTCAGCAGAAAGCCCTCGTCGCCGGGGTTGCTGGGCGCCATCAGGTCCAAGTGCGGCCCGTAGTTGCTGTAAGTAGCGCGAGCGTCGGCGGCGTTGGTGGCGCCGATGGCGAGGACCGTGGGCAGGCTCGAGATGTCGTCCGGCGACTCGAGTCCGTCGTTGCCCGAGGAGAAGAGTATGACCATGCCCTTGCCGTCCCGCCCGTCCTGGTAGGCGGTTCGAATCGCGTCCTGCACGACGTCGGGGGCCGGGACGCCGAAATCGTATCCCCAACTGTTGTTGTGGATGTCCACGTTCTGCTGCCGGGCGAAGGTGTAGGCACTGGCGGTTTCGGCGGCCGTGTTGAAGCCGAGTCCTCGCGTGGCGGTGAAGCGGGCGTTGGGAGCCACACCCCGAACGCCGTCGGAGTTGGCCACCGCGCAGATCAGGCCCATCACGGAGGTGCCGTGTCGATCGCCGAACTGGGCCGGCCTGGGGTCGTCGTCCCCGGCATTGATGTCCTGGCCGATGTTCAGGTAATTGTTGCGCAGATCCTCATGATCGACGTCGCAGGCGTCATCCAGCATGCCGACGCGAATGTCCTCCCCCATCGTCTTTTCCCAGGCGGTCAGGACGTTGATGTCGACCCCTACCGTGGCACCGTCCTGCCCGGTACTCTGCAGGTGCCACTGCCTTCTGAAGAATTCATCCTGCGGGTTGACCTGGCGCCGGCCGCTGCGAATGGCGAAG
>JANQGB010000964.1 GCA_028277545.1 Phycisphaerae bacterium
CCTTTCGCCCCCCGGCCTGCGCGGGAGCGCCTCGGCCGAGGCGCTCCCCCACCGACCGTTCTTGCTCTTCCCGTCGCGATGCATCACACGCTGCCGCCCGTTGTCTATCAGGCCGGCGGCGGATCGAACTGCCCGACCATGGACAGCTCGACTTCCACTCCCTTGAGCCGGAAGTGGGGGATCATCTGGATCTCAGACTTGAACATGCCGGGCTTGCCCGGCACGGGTTCGGCCGACACCTGGATTTCCTTGAGCGGGTACTTGCCCGCGAGCTTGTCGTCCATGGTGCCCTGCCGGCAGTACTGCTTGAGCCAGCCGTTGATCTCGTTGACCATCTTCTCGGCGTCCATGACCCGGCCCATGTTCTCCCGCCAGATGACCTTGAGATAGTGCGCGATCCGGCAGGAAATCATCAGGTAGGGCAAGGACATGCCCAGGCGAGCCCGCGTCTCGTCCTCCTTGCCTTCGGCGGTGTCGGGGAACTTGCCGACCCGCTTGGCAGAGGGGGCGTCGAAGAAAGCGGCGTTGTCGCTGCCCTTACGCATCACCAGGGGGATGAACCCGAAGTTGCATAGGTCCACGTCCATGTCCTCCGAGATCAGGGTCTCGGTCGGAATCTTGGTCTGGTACTGGCCAGTGGACTCGTACTGGTGCAACGGCAGGTCTGGAACGGTTCCGCCGCTGTTGGGCCCGACGATCGAGTTGTACCAGCCGTTGTTGGCGAAGCTCTCGGTCATCCGGCCAGCCATGGCGAAGGCCGCGTTGCCCCACAGATAGCGATCGTGGGTTTCGGTCCGGACTTCCTCCTCGAAAGTGAAGTCCTTGACGTCCTGATCCTCGACCGTGTAGGGCTTGCGGAGCAGGAATCGCGGCATGCACAGTCCGACATAGCGGGCGTCGTCAGACTCGCGGAACGAGTTCCACTTGGTGTACTGGGGCTGCTCGAAGATCTCGTACATCTCGGCCATTCGTGGCAGGCCGGTGAAGGACTCCTCCTTCTTGCCGAACATCTTGGGGCTGGATGCCGCCAGGAAGGGGCACTTGGCCACGGCCGACACCCGGGCAACCTCGGTCAGCAACTCGATCTCCGGAGCTCGATAGTCAAAGTCGAAATTGCCGACCATCAAGCCGTAGGGGTTGCCGCCGAACGTGTTGTACTGGTCGCGATAGACGGTCTTGAACAGGCCGGATTTCTGCCAGTCCTTGCAGTCCTGGAAGTCCTCCAGCAGGTCCTCCTTGGAGGTGTTCATGATCTCGATCTTGATGTTCTGGCGGAAGTCCGTGTTGTCCACCAGGTACCAGAGACTGCGCCACGAGGATTCCAGCTTCTGAAACTCGTCGCTGTGCAGAATCTCGTTCACCTGCGAACTGATCTGCTGGTCGATCTCGGAGATGAAGTCGTCGACCACCGCCTTGTTGATGGTCAGCTTCTCCAGATCCAGTCCGGCGGCCTTCTGCACGATGCCGGCGATGCCTTTGCGATACAAGTCCTGGTATTCGCTGTCCAGATCCCAGCTCTCGATAAGGGAGTCAACCGCGGCGGTCTCCTCCGCCCCGGCGGCGCCTTCCGCCTGTTGTGGTTGTTCTGCCATGGTTTGGTTCTCCGTTTAAGTCGGGTGACCCCGCCAAGCAAGGGTTCACCTGGGTCTGCAAGGATCCCTATTCAGCGGGGGCCTCAGGTTCCGCAGGCGCGTCATCACCCGAGGCAGACCCCTCTTCACCACCACCACTGGAGATCATCGCCAGAATCTTGTCGCGCACCGCCGGGTCCTTGATGGCGCTGAGCAACTCCTTCTGGGCGGCCTTGTCACCCATCTTGGGACGCAGTGCCTTCATGGCGTCGCGCAGCTCCAGCAGATTCTGCAACTGCGGAACCTGCCGGGCAATGGACTCCGGACGGAAGTCCTTCAGGCTTCCGAACTTGAGGGAGACGGGCATCTCCCCGGAGCCGGCGATGCGGTCCTGCACCGACATATCCAGTGACAGGTTGAAGCTCTGCATCACCGCGTCGAAGTTCGACTTGCTCACATCCAGCGGCTCGCGCTGCTCAATCGGACGTTTGTCGTCCTTCTGGGTGTAATCGCCCATCACCAACAGACGGAATGGCAATTCCGGCTCAGCTCCACCCCGGAGCTTGTCGGCAATCACGATGTTCACCCGCGATTCGCGGGCTTTCGACGCTGCTTTTGCCATCGGACGGCTCCTTTCTTGCGCTAGCAGCCTTACTGCTCTTACTTGCTCGACGGTTCGGCGGCCAAGGCTGCCAGCGGATCCAGCTGGCACAGCCAAGCGAACGAATCGCGGACCTTCTCCACCGACTCCTTCGCCGGCGATTTTTCCGAAGCCATCAGCGACTTGCGACAACGATACAACGTCTGAGCGACACCCACCGCCAGGGTGGGCTCCCACTCGTGAATCCGGTAGCGACAGACTTCCTCGTGGCACTCCTCCAGCAGCGGGCCGGCCAACTGCAGGCGCTGGGCGTCGTAGCAGAGTTGGGCGATCTGCAGTCGCCAGAGGAATCGATCGCGGCGCTGGGTGCAGGTCGCCAGCCCTTCCTGCAAGGCCTGCAGGGCCTCCTTGAGCTTCCCGGAAGCCACCAGCTTCCGGGCGTTCTGCGAGGCCTCGTCCAGCTTGCCATTGCCGGCGGAACCCCCGCCGGAACCACCGGCGGAAGTAGCGCACTCCGACTCGATCCACATCTTGGTCTCGCCGCTGCACAGCGGCGTGCCGTTCTTGAAGGTGAGTTCGTACAACCCCGAACCCAACCGGCGGACCAAGTCACCCGTCAGGCCGACGACGGCCTGGTAGGCCTTCTCGTACGGCGGCCCCAGCCCCTGCAGGGCGGCGCAGACATAGCGCTGCAAGTCGAGCCACAGGGGGTCGGTCGACCGGAAGGCCGCTTCGGCGTTTTTCAGCAGGTTCTCCCAGAGACCTTTGCCGAACTGGTGCGTCAGGGTCTCCACCACAGACGATTCCGGCGGGTCGATCTGGTACTTCTGGGCGTCGGCCGTCGGCAGCGAGATCTTGGACCATTTGACCACGCGGGCCAGCGCATAGGGCAGCGGATCGGTCGCATCCGCCTTGCGCAAATAGGTGGCCGCCTGGTTGACAGCGCCGATGGCACCGCTGCGATCACCCACCTCGCCAACGGCAAACGCGCCCCCCGACGGCGCTGCCGGCGCCGCGGCGGCAGGCGCTCCCTCGGCCCCCGGCGCCGCCTCGGCCGGCGGGGCTTCCGCGGCGGGCTTAGGCCGCTGGGCCGCGTATTCCTTGATCTTGCGAGTGAACTTGCCGAAGTCCGGGGGATCGTCCGGCATCTTCTCTGTGAGCGCGGTGTTCAACTCGCCGACCCGCGTAACACAGAGATCGAGGGCGTCGAAATCGTCCGGCTTGGGTTGGTTCTCGCTGAACCAGCCCTTCTCGCTGAATGTGTCAGTCAGCGTCTCGATTCGCGCCTTGCGGCGCCGTGGACGTGCCGGGAACAGGCCATCCCAGAAGTTGTTCACCATCCCGGTGATCGCGCCGAGTGTCGCTGCAAGGCCGGCGTAGCCGACGCGCTTGAAGAGCGCCAGCCCCAGCGCCGAGGCTATCTCGACGTCCTTCGACTTGGAGGTGAGCAGGTTGATTCCGGTCTGCTCGATCTGGTACCAGTCGGGCTCGTCGGACTCGATGCGGTCCAGCTTGGCGACCTCCGCCAGCACGAAGATGCAGCCCTCATCGTCGGCCACGTCCTCTCCGCAGGGTTCAGCGCCCGGGATGGGATTCGCCCCCAGCTCCAGGATCGGGTTTTCGTCAAAGTTCGCCATGGTGTGCTCGCCCGATTCAAGTGTGTCAGACAGGTACGGATGCGCCGCGCGACGAAGACTGTCCTTCCCCCGCTACGTCAGGCGCTCGAGAAAATGCTTGTACCCGACCCGTCACGAGCCCTCAAGCAGTAGAGCCTAGCCCGGCAAGGGAGATGCTCATCCCCGCGCCCGGCCCCGAGGTCAACGGCCCCACGTCTTGGCCCCTCTTCTGGTTTGGCAGCCCGATGACTAGTGAACATCATAGGCT
>JANQGB010001029.1 GCA_028277545.1 Phycisphaerae bacterium
GTCTGGCCCAGCAGGGTGATCTCTCGGGCCCCCCGTTCGACCAGCATCCTGGCTTCGTCCACGATCTGCTCTGGCGGACGACAGCGTTCCGGTCCGCGCGTAAACGGAACCACGCAGAAGGTGCAGAATTTGTCGCACCCGCGCTGCACGCGCACGTAGGCCTGCGACACCCGGTCGCCCGGCGCCGGGTTGCGCGAGAGGTCCAGCGCCTCGAGCGAGTCGTACTGGCCGGAGCGTTCCAGGAGCGAGTTCTTGCGAGACTTATCCAGGGACACCGCAACCGTGCGACTGCGGCTGGCCCGGACCTCCTCGATCATGGCCGGAATCTTGTGCAATTCGCCGGGACCGCAGATCAGGTCGACGTGCGGCACGCGGGCGACGACGTCGTCGGGGCTGCGCTCGGCCATACAGCCGATGAGCCCCACGATCATATCCGGATTGCGCTGCTTCGGTTTCTTGAGTTGCCCCAGGCGCGAGACCGCCTTGTCTTCGGCGTGTTCCCGCACGCTGCAGGTGTTCACCAGCACGACGTCGGCGGCCTCCATGTCGGCGATCGGCTCAAACCCCGCCTCCCGGAGTTGGCCTGCCACCAACTCGCTGTCCAGAACGTTCATCTGGCAGCCCATGGTCTCGATGTAAAGAGTCGGCTTGTTCACGGTCTCTAATCGTTCCTCCTGCCCGTACGCCCCCAGTCTAACGCGACCCCGGGGAACCTGCGATACTCCCGCGGTCCGCGGGAGCCGGGCAAGGCAAGTGGAGCCAGCGAATGTTAAACCCAGCCTTCAGAGTATCTTAGCTAGAGCAGGCCAGGTGTGAAAAGGCGTCGCCGGCTTGCCGCACACCCTGTTTTTCCGTATAACGCGACCGGTAGCCGAGCCGACACTATAAGGACAGGGAAGTTCGGGTGCGGCCGAATGCTCGGAACCCAATCGCGGAGCGAAAACGATCATGACGGCGAAGATCGCGATCCTGACGATGGTGGTGGCGGTTACGTGCTGCTTCCTGCGGCCTGTCGAGGCCCAGGTCAGCGGCTCAAACTCGAACGCTGTTTGGAATAACCTGGGTGGCGGCGCGCTGGCCGAACGTGCGCCAGGCAACATGGTATCAGCGGGCATCGCCCGGGCGAACGCCTTCCAGGGTCGGGCCTTCAGTCGCCCGAACATCACCGCACGCGAAGACGAGCCGGACCTGGGCACGGCCTTGAGAATCCAGGCCATCCAGGCTCTATTTGATAACCTCAACGCCGTCCTGCTGGCCTTCAACAACGTTCTGCGAGCAGAAGGCGGCCTGTCTCCTTACATCCCGACGCCCATCCGCCCGGGCGGCGTCACCGGAGGGCTGGACCTCGGCTCGATAGGTGGCAGCTAATCCAACTCTAGACAGGTTCAGGTAGTATCCGGCATTGGTTCCAGGCAGGCGCGATCGTCATTGCGCGGACTGTTGACGTGCCTGGTGACCGGAACCGCGACCATCCTGTCTGCCGGGTAAGGTTGTAGCAGAGGATGCAGGCGCTTCGCATCCTCCACCTGCGAATCCAGCCACAACGCGTAGTCATCGCGATCCACGATCACCGGCATTCGGTTGTGCACCTCGGCCAGCAGACTGTTCGGCGTGGTAGTCAGAATCGTGCAGGTCTCGAGGTCGCTGCCATCAGGGCTCTGCCAATGCTCCCACAGCCCGGCAAAAGCGAACGGCCCGCCGTCGGCGAGCCTAATGTGGTATGGTTGCTTGCCCCCTTCGCGACGCTGCCACTCGTAGAAGCCGTCCGCCAGAACCAGGCAGCGCCGCCGTCGGAACGCGCTCCTGAATGCGGGCTTGTCGGCGACGGTCTCGGACCGGGCATTGATCATCCGGTTTCCAATGGTCTCGTCTTTGGACCAACTCGGAACCAGGCCCCAGCGCAACAGTTCGATCGCACGCGGCGCCCCCTCGGGTGGCGGGCGCAGCACCGCTACCGGCTGCGTGGGGGCGATGTTGTAACGAGGCTTGAGTGCGGGAGGGGCGTCCAGGTCCAGCAGTTCGGCCAGCGACTCATCCGGCGACGCCAACGTAAAACGTCCACACATTGTTATCTCCCGCTCGACGGCGCTGCGTAGACCGTCCCGACCCATGAACCGGCCTGCAATTATAGCGGATCGCCCGGTGGGCCTGGTACTGTGCCGGCCTAAGGCGGTGTTATCGCGAGGGCTTGCGCACCAGCAGCAGCCCGGTAAGGAACACTACGCAACCGGGAATCAGCACGTGGGCTGGTAGTGGGGCGGTGGGGTCTTCGGTGTCTACCTTCAGGGCCTCCAGGATCGCAGGCCACAGCGCCAGGCTGACTGACAGACCGTTGTGCAGGGCGTGCATCAGGATCGCCGGCCAGAGTGAACGCGATTGCCAGCACAGGTAGCCCAGTACCAGCCCCAGCAGGCCCGTAACCGGCAGCTTAAAGACGTAGTAGTGAAAGGCGGCGAAGGCCAAAGACGTGGCGATGATCGCGGTCCACTTGCGGAAGGTGCCGGCAAGCCCCGAGAGCAAGAAGCCGCGAAACAGGGCTTCTTCACTGATGGCTGGAATAATCGCCAGCAGCAGCAGCGCAAGCCAGGGTGCCGTCTGGTCCAGCGCCCCCTGCAATATCTCGTTGGTTGCCTTCAGTGCGTCAGGCATGGGCACCAACACCTGCTGCAGATTTGTGCAGGCGTGGGCCGGGATCCAGGCGCTCCCGCCGATGAGCACGGCCGCCAGGACGAACCTCCCGCGAGGAGCGGCCACTGCGAACGTCCGCCGGACGTCGATCTTGAAGTAAGCGCACACTCCCAGCGGCACCAGGATGAAGAACACCGGCATCAACTGGCCGGTTCGACGCAGCGCCCGGCCGAAGTCGCCACCCGTCTGCAGGCTGGACTGCACGTAGAACCAGATCGGAAATAGCAGCGCAACCACCAGCACGGCCACCGAGAGCGTCGGCGATTGCACCGGCTGGATGAAGCGCCGCATCAGCGATGTCTTGAGCGACGCGGAGTCGGAGAACACCACCGACTCGGTGCCGAACACCTTCGTAGCCACCGCCACGGCCGACACGGCATATAGCGTCGTGGAGAACAACACGTAGAGCACCGCACTGGCGCTGATGTTGCTGCCCAGCAGCAATTCGCGGGTGAGCAGCACCATGTTACCGACCGGCATGACCAGCATTACGCCCTCGAGCCTCGTGGCGGGGAACGCCGCTATGCCGCCGGGAATCAGCACTGCCAGGATCACCGGCGTAACGTAGTTCTGGGCCTCCTTGAACGTACGGGCGTAGCTGCACACCGCGATCATGATGGCCGACATCAGGATCGCGAACGGGACCAGCGACAGCAGGATCAGCGGTAATGCCGCCAGCGGGAAGTCCTGGTCTCCCGCGGCATTGACCACCGATTCAAAGCCGCCGAAGTAGACGGTGGCGCTGACGCTGGCCAGGTTCAACGCCGCACCCATGATCGCCACGGTGGTGACAACCAGGAACTTGCCCACCACCAGGTCCACCACCGGCACGGGACAAACCATCAACGTTTCCAGCGTGCCGCGTTCCCGCTCGCCGGCGGTCAGGTCAATGGCGGGGTAAATCGCCCCGGTTATGGTCATGAGAATGAGAATAAGAGGCAGGATCTGCCCCAGCAGCGAGCCGGGCGTAGTCACCTTCTCCGGGTTGATCACAAAGGGGCGGATCACGTCCGGATCGACCAGCAGGTCCATCAGACGCCCGTTGCGAATGAGAAGCCCTCGCCGTGCCATAACATCGGCGAAGCGGCGGTAGGTGGTCAGGCTGC
>JANQGB010001032.1 GCA_028277545.1 Phycisphaerae bacterium
GTCGGCCGCTTCGCTGGCGACCTGGTCGCGGAGTTGGGCCTCCGTCCTCCCGGAGGACTCGGCGGGAAAACGCAACTCCTCAAACCTGCGCACACACCAGACCTTTTGCTGGGCTCGCTCGATACGATGGGCGGGGTAGTCGCTCAGGTCGGCTAGCTGGTCGCGGGTCTGGTGGTCGGGGCAACTGGCCAGGCTGGCGTGGATGCTCTCATGCACGTGCCAAGCCGGTTTGCCGCCGGCGGCTGGGGTGATCAGGCGGGCGACGCCCCTCGCCGCGTAATCCCGATTGCAGCGCTTGCGTAAGGCGGCGACGCTGAGGCCGGTGCGGTCGGCGGCGTCATTCAGCGTGTACCAGCGCCCTTGCCGCTGGGCGGGAATTGAGAATTGAGAATTGAGAAGGGCTGCTGGCATTGATTTCACCGGCGAGACGCCGGTGCCACACTTAGGCGGCTACGCTGACCAGGTCGGCTAGGCGGGCCTGGAACTTGGCGAACTCAGCCGGGTTGTCGGGGCTGTAGTTCAACTGGATGTCACGCTGCCACCAGCGGCCGGTCCACACGAACATGACCTCGAAGCCACGATTGCAGGACTCGCAGAAGACCAGGACCATGCCCTTGGTGTCGCCGGCCTGCTCCTGGATGCCGACGTCGTCGACGTTGCAGAAGCGGGTGCAGTTGGGGCACTCCTGCTGGCGGCCGATCGATACAGACAACAACGGTGGTCGGTTCATTGGTTTTCCCCCATGTACTGCGGAGTTCGTGTCTTCCCCGCCGGCTATCAGGCCGGCACGCTTGGCCTGGTCATAGCCGAACATGAAACAGGCCAGGCCGGCGAAGACTGCGATCATGAAGACGAGGCCGGTCATGGTCGTGACTCCTGAGCCACGGCCTGGGCTACGGTGTAGGACTCGTCGCGATGGCCGTTGCAGTCGCGGTTGCAGAGCGGGCAGATGGCGGCGACGTGGCGGACGGGGCTGGTGAACACGTGACTGCCGCAAGCGGGGCAGTCAACCATGCGGACCTTGTCAGGCGGCTTACGCTCCAGGGCCTCCTGGATGTCGGTGTTCTCTCGCCAGGTGATTGGCTCGCCGTAGTCGATCTCGGTCATGGCAGGTCACTCCCCGAGGCGGCGGCGGTGACCTTGGCGTTGACCACGCTGACCAGGTCGTTGATGCGGCCGATAAGAATGGGGGCCTTGGCGTTGAGCTCGTCGGCGTGGACCTGGTCGGCGTCGTCGATCTGGCCGTCGGCGCAGATCTCACCGAAGGACTGGACGAAGGCGCCGACATCGGAAAAGAGGACGCCGATCTCCTCGCAGAGCTTGGGCACGTCGACGTCCGACGCCGGCGGCGAGAAGGGCGATATGCATAGCGGGATGCCGCGCATGAACAACGGCAACACCTGCTGGGTCACAGCCCAGAAGCTAGGATGGAACGGGCCGTACTTCTCCAGAGCGACGTGCATGACGGCGTTGAAGACGTAGGGCGGCACGGTGCGGTGGCCACTCATCAGTTGGTACAGGTAGCCAACGGCCAGGCCGGTGCGGTACGCCACCGCCTTGGCCGGGACCAGGTCGCCGTCGCGGCAGACGAAGGCTAGGGCCCGTTGGTCCTCACGCATGATCCCGTCCATGGCTGCCGGCCTCCGTGCCGAGTGGTCTCGCGTTGCTCAAAAGTCACCGGCCGTGTTCAGTTGTCGGCGGCCGGGGCGGTGCTAGGCTTTAGGTGGTGCGTTTACCGGCAAGATGCCGGTGCCACAGGTGGCAGAATGGCAGAAGTCAAAACCATCGCCAGGTGCGTTGCCCTTGAGCGAGCGAGACCGCAACGCTGCAAAGAGGCTGTCATGGGGTTCGTCCACCACCGCCATGTTTCCGCCTTGCTGGGACAATGCAGTCTCGCTCGCCGCTTCGGGCTACAAACACCATTCCGCCGGCGGCGTCCGTACCGCCGACTCCGCACATCGGGTCAGCCGAGCCGGCGCCGATGGCGCCGGTCGGAGAGTTTCGTGGTCCGCCACCGCAGACTGCAGACCCGCTCGATCTCGCGAGCGACGTCCTCCAGGCCGTCGGTGTAAACGGTTATGGTCCGGCTCTGCCGTTTGCTGCGGTCGTGGACGGTGACCGACAGGGCTTTGGTGTTGGAGCTGGAACGTGAGCGTCGGGGCATCAGCCGGCCTTTCGTTGTTGTTGCTGGCGGACCGCGAGAAGGAGAAGCTTGAGTGCCTGCTTGGGCGTGCAGCCGTCGAGGGTGACACACTCGCTCTTCTTGCGCCGGTGGCGGTCGCGAAACTCGACGTAGACGCCCTGTTCCGTTTTCGGGGTCCTGACTTTCATCGTTATCAATAGTAACACAAGTAACACACGTAGGCAAGTTGCGTTTGCGGATTTTTTCCGGAAAACTGTCCGGCATGGCCAAGGCAAAGAGGCGCCGAGAGCAGTTCAATCTGCGATTGCCGCCGGACGTACGGGACCATCTTGAGGACCGTTACCGGCAGACCGGCGTCGAAAAGCAACTTCAGGCGTTGGCGGGGCTTGTGGCCTTCGAGTGCTGCAGTGACGTCCTCCGCCAACGCATGATCCAGTGGGCTACGCGGATCGCGCGAGGCGAAGTTGCATGGGAAGATCTTCTGGCGGCAGTTGGCGATCGCAAGGCGGAGGTCCTGGATCAAAAAAAACTGCTGAAGATGCTGGAGGCGACGGGGGCGGCTTGACGAGGCAGGTGATTGCCGCATCGGACAGGCCGTCGATGGCCTGGTGGGCAAGTTCGCGGGCAACTTCCGCCTCGGAGCGCAGCGGTAGCTCAAGTTGTTTCACAGCAGGTTCCCCAAGCTCGGCCGGGCGGCCGTCCTCCGTGACAGGCGATTCCATGGCCTCCGCCCGGTGAGCCGTTTCGGCTGGCATCGGCGTCCCCACGCCGATCGTAAGACCAGTGTATCAGGTGTTTGTTAGGGTGTCAAGTGATTTCTGAGTTCGCTACTGGTCCGGTGGATTGAAGTGGTAGTTGTTACGGCCACGCATCTGAGTTCCTCCTGGTGCAAGACGTCACAAATGGCCGATGTGACTGTAGTATACCGCGCAAGGCGCCGCCTGGCGCCCGGAAATGGGCCACTCCGGCAGAATGGGGTGGAATGCCCATAACGCGCACAGAGGACAAAACCATGCTAAACACTTCAATCCGAAAGGCGGCAGCCGGCTTCTGATTGGCGCGGTCGCTACTTCGGCAGCACAGGACGAAGAGCGATGCCACTGGTGTTGACGGTGGAAGTCCCCGACGGTGGTCCCAGCACGTCCATGGAGGCGGGCCGCTTGGCCAGCCAGGCGGGCAGAAGCGGCCGGGAGGGATGGCAGTGCTACTGGACTGCGGTGCGGTTCCTGCTCGACGCGAAGAAGACGAAGAAGCCTCGGCCACAGGCGGAGCGACTGGTTCATGCGTGGTGCCAGGCTTCGGCTGGCATGCGGCACCGAGATCGGCCGGCAACGTTGCAGGGCTGGGTGAATGAGCTCCTCAGGTTGATCCGCGAGGGGATGGGCGCTTGGCTTGACGATGTGGAAGAGCCACGCAAGAAGCAACTGGAAAAGGCCCGAAGCCGCAAGCGTACCCGTGATGTGTCGCAGAAGGCGGTGAAGGAATTCGAGGAGCTTCGAGCCGTCTTTGAGCTCGGCGGGAAGGACATCGCGCAGGGCATCAGCGTTTCGGTGTTCTGCGAAGGCTGGTGTCTTCCGGCGATTGACAAGCACCTCGACTACTGGCGGGAGCAACTGGCGTTCATCGAAAGCAGGATCGCAGACGAAGGGGAAGTGCATCGCAGGAGGTGACAACCATGGACGGTCCCGTACCGGACAAGTTCAATCGACGGCTGGCTCTGGTGGGCGCCGCTGTCGCCGTGATCATAGGGCTTTACACGCTGCCCGGGTTGCTGGCCGGAGGGCGGGGGGCGTTTCGGGCCCTGGGCATCGTCTGTGTCTGCGTAGTGGCCATTCTAGGGCTGGCCAGGTTCGCGGATACACGGGTGAAGTGCCCGCAGTGCGCCGAGAAAATCCAAGCAGAGGCCAATCGATGTCGGCATTGCGGGGCGGAATTGCGGAACGGGGCACCGAGAAGCGAGAAGGAGGCGCCATAGTGTCAGAGGCCGATGGGACGACGGGGCCAGAAGAGGAAGCGACTCGGGCGCTGCGGCGCAAGCGGATCAATTTCCGCCCGAAGCCAGTGCTGACGCCGGAGAAGAGGGCGTCGCGGGAGATTTTGAACCGTCAGATCCTCGAGGCATTGCTGGAGCTTCCAGTGGAGGACCTGCGATCCGTG
>JANQGB010001050.1 GCA_028277545.1 Phycisphaerae bacterium
CGGAGGCCACGCGTCGTCTGAGGCGGCTGAGGTTATGCGCCAGAGAGGTATCGACATCAGCGCCCACCGCTCACAGCCGGTGACGGGGGAACTGATCAACCAAGCAGACCTGGTTCTGACGATGACGGAGGCGCACCGCCACACGATCCTGCAAATGGATCCATCGGCGGAGCAGCGCTGCGACGTTATAAGTGGGGAACACGACATCGACGATCCAATCGGGCGGCCTCTACAGGATTACGCTTTGTGTGCCCGGGACATCGAGACTGCACTAAAGGACAGGCTGACTGAGATTCTGGCATGAAGATTGCGGTTTGCAGCGACCATCGTGGTTTCCGGGCCAAAGAGTGCGTCAAGGGTGTTCTACTGCGTGCCGGGCACACAGTGCAGGACTTCGGGTGCAACGACAAGACCAGTTGCGATTACCCGGACCTGGCCATCCCTGCCTCCTTGTCCATAGCCGATGGCAAGAACGACGTGGGGGTCATGATCTGCGGCACGGGCATCGGAATGTGCATCACCGCCAACAAGGTGGGTGGCATTCGGGCCGCTCTGTGTCACGATGAGCTGGCGGCTGAGATGGCCCGGAAACACAACGACGCCAACGTGCTCTGTGTCCCGGCCGACCTGGTGGGGGAGGAACTGATCAAGCGGGTGGTCGAGGTCTGGCTGAACACTCCCTTCGAGGGCGGGCGTCACGAGCGTCGCATAGTGAAGATACAGGAGTTCGAGCAGCGCAACGGCCCGCCTGATTCTCCCGCTGCCGGCGCCTTGTAAGCGGCATCGCCGGCGCCATCCATCTCTTCCGTGAATCGCAGACTTGCTAGTGCCTCCGCGGGCGGTGGGATCACTACCGCTGTGACACCTGCGGGCGCATGAACTCCGGGATAAGCCAGTCGGTGAAGTCGTCGGCCCCCGCCACGTCCTTGATCTCCCGGGCGGGTACGCCGACCACGGTTGTCAGCGGCGCGACGTCACCGATGACCACAGCCCCGGCCGCTACGACGGACTCGTAGCCGATGCGGACACTCTGGATCACGGTGGCTCCGATGCCCACGAAGGCCCCGCTTTCGACGGTCACCCGTCCGGCGAGCCTGGCCCCCGGGCAGATATGCGTGGCGGTGCCGATCATCGACTCGTGGTCGACGATGCAGCCGGTGTTGAGGATCACTGAGTCGCCGATCTGGCAGTGGGCACAGACCAGGGCCCCTGCCGCTATGACCACGTTTCGGCCCAGTGTTACGTTGTGGGCCAGGTTGGCTGACGGATGGATGGCGTTGACCAGTCGGAGATCCTGCTCCTCGACCCGGTCCGCGAAGTCCCGGCGTACTCCGTTGTCTCCGATAGCGATAACCGCTCCTTCGACGCCGAGTTCGTCACGCAGCCTGGGCAGCGCAGAAAGGTCGCCGAGGATCTGCCGCCCGTCCATGCGGCGGCCGGCCAGGTCGGTGTTGGAGTCCAGGAACCCGACCACGTCGTGTTCCTTGGCGTTGATCAGGATGTCGAGAATCACCCGCCCGTGGCCGCCAGCTCCCACAATCACGCACTTCATGTTCCGGGTCTCGCTAACCTTCAGGAGGGCATACCGCGGAGCGCCAGCGCTGACAGTCAACGTGGGCGCAGGATATACCTGCGGTTGGCCCCTGTCTGGTTTTATCGGACACGCCACCGAGTAGCTGAACCAAAAACCGGGCCGTGCCGTAGTGCGGGAGAGGGGTGATCTCGCATGTGTACCGCGAAACAGACAGACAGCCGATCTCCGGGTGGACTGTGCCAGCTGTCCTGCCGATTGACGAGGCACGTGTGCCCCGATATGCTCTGCGCCAGCGTCGGCCCGGGCAATGCGTAAGCCCAGTATGGGAAGGTGGTTACCGATGACGGTGGATTCACAAAAGCCCCGGTCAGCATTCTGGCGCCCGCCGTTCGTGGCCTGCGTGGTTGTCCTGGTTGGCGCGGCGGTATTCGCCGGTCCTGGGGTGGCCTGGTTCAAGGTGAAACTGCGCAAGGAAGCGGTTCCTCTCCGCAGACCTCTCGGCGAGTTCGACAAGGCGGCCTTGGGCGAGTACGACTTCCTCTTGGCCTCAACGATCGACCCGGCCGTCGTGGCCACTCTGGGCACCGAGCTATACATGAACTGGACGTTCGAGAACTCCAGGATAAAGAAGCCCTCGGACCCGGCCCGCCGGGTGCAGATCCTTGTGACCTACTACACCGGCAAGCCCAGCCTGGTGCCGCACACGCCCGATGTCTGCTATTTGGGCAGCGGCTATCTCCAGCAGGAGGCGGCCAACCTCGAGTTTGATCTGACCGACCTGGACGGCGAGCCGTTCTCGGTACCCGTCCGGGCGGTGACTTTCGTGAAGTCGGCGGTTGGCGGTCGCGAGTCACCGACCGTGGTGTACACCTTCCACTGCAACGGCGACTTCGTGTCCACGCGCCAGGACGTACGCGAGAAGCTGGCGAATCCCTTCACCAAGGGCGCCTATTTCTGCAAGATCGAAGTCAGCTTTGGATGGCCTGGCGCCAGCCCCACCACGCCCAATAGGGATCGATGCATAAAGGCCGCGGAGAAGTTCCTGGCCCGGTTCCTGCCGGTCTTCCTGCGTGACCACCTTCCCGACTGGGAAGCAGTGGAGAGCGCCGGCTCCGCACCAGACGCCATAGTCCAAAGACCCGATGTCGCGACCACGGTGAGCGCAACCTGAGAACCTGACTGGATCGCTAAGAACAATGGCCAAGAAGCTGAACAAGAACATGGTGGCGGCCTTGACCGTCTTCGGTTTCGTCCTGATGACGGCGGCCGGCGTACTCATGGTCAATCAACTCCGCCGGACGGACCCGGTTCCCTTCGACAAGAAGGGTGACGCGGCCGCAGAGGCAGGTGAGTACAAGCAGGCGAACATCTACTACAACCGGGCCTTCAGCGTCTCCAAGGAGGCGAAGTATCTGGTCAAGGCGGGGGAGATGTTCCGCCAGATGGGCGAAGAGCGGAAAGCACTGCGCGTATGGGAAAGCGCTCTGGTGACCAACCCCACGCTCATGGACGCCTATCACAAGATTCTCGACGTCTACTTCGAGACCGCCGAGCGGGGCGGAGGTAGCAGTCAGCGGCTCTGGCTGCGAATCAAGGAGAAGGCCGACGCCGCGCTGGAGAATGACGATCAGGATCCCCAGGCCCTCTATGCCCAGGGGCGTGCCCTGGTGGCGCTGAAGGCCCAGGACGAGACCTATGACCAACTGGGCATGGCAGCCCTTAAGCGAGCCAGCGAGATCGCTCCCGAAAACGTGACCTACCGGCTGGAGTATGCCGCCGCCAAGGCGCGAGGCGGCCGTAAGGATGAGACCGAAGAGCAGCGCCTTGCCCGCCAGCAGGAGGCGGAAGCGGTGTTCAAGGAGTTGCTGGAAGCCCATCAGGCGCCTGGCCACGAGGCCTTTCTTGTCCGCGGCCGGTACGCCGAGCGGTTGCAGAAATGGGGACGTTCGGCGGAGATTCGCAAGCTGAGGGCGGACACGGCCAAGCGCCAGGCAGAGGAAGCCGGCCGGGATGCGGTGGCGGCTGCTGAGGAGGCCAAGGTCCGGCAGGCGGAGGCGGAAAGCGCCCAATTCTACGACCAGGCGTTGCGGATGTACAACGACGCGCTTGCCCTGGTGGGAGACGAACCGGAAGACCAGGGGCAGGCCAGAGTCCAACTCGCCGAGTATTGGTACCAGCGCATGTTCGCCCAGGCATTCGTAAGCGATGATCAGGCGGCGGCAGACCAGGCGTTGGACACGGCGATTCGACTGCTCAATGAAGCCATAGAGGTGGACCCCGAGGGTTTTGCGCAGTGCCTGCTGCTGGCAGACGTGTACGTGGCGCGAGACATGTACGATGAAGCCATCGAGGTTTGCCGAACACGCGCCGAGCGGGAAATCAGCCGGAAGGGTCTCAAGGC
>JANQGB010001066.1 GCA_028277545.1 Phycisphaerae bacterium
AGCATGGATCGCCGGCGGTTTCTGAAGGCGTCCGGGTTGGCAATCACTGGCTCGCTGGCGGCACCGACTGTTGGCAATGGGGCGGAGCACAAGGGCCAACGGCTACAGGTCTGGTCATGTGGCGGGTTGGCCGAAGCGTTTGTGCCGGCCAACAGGGAGTTCGAGCGGCTGAGCGGCTGCACCATAGCCTACACCGGAGCGTTTGCGGCCGCCCTGGGCAAGTCGCTGTTAGGCGGTGCCCAGACCGAGGTCTTCGCCCCGCGCGTGCTGGAGTTGGCCTTGAAGCTCAAGGACCAGGGCAAGATGCTGCACTTCAAGCCGCTGTGTTTTACGAAGTACGTGCTGATCACGCCAAAGGGCAATCCCGCGGGCATCAGCGGGATCGCGGATCTGGCCCGGCCGGGCGTGCGGACCGTGCTCTCGCCCGACGCTTCGCCGCCTGGTGGCCAAGCTACCCTGGGCATTCTGAAGAAGGCGGGCGTGCTGGAGGCCGCTCAGCAGGCGGCGGTTCGTAAGGGGGATTGCGTTCAGCGCGACGTGGCCGACATCGTTAGCGGGGCGGGGGATGTGGCGGTGGTCGAGCAGCGCATGACCCGATTGCCTGATGTGGCGGGCCGAGTCGAGGTCATTGACATTCCAGAGGAGTTTGTGCCGGCCAAGCCGGTTCCGTTCGTGATCGGTGTTATGAAGTGGGCTGCAAGTCAGAACTTAGCCCAGGACTTCGTAGACTTCATGACGGCCGGGCAGGGGCAGGCGTATTTCGAGGCCGCTGGCTTTGTTCCGGCCCTCTCGGAAGAGGGACACCGCTTGGCAGGCAAATACGGAGTCCAGGATGTCTAGCCAGCCTACTCGGTGGAACTGGACGAGGCGAGTCTTCCAGTCCGTGTCCGTGGTGTTTCTGGGAGAGTTCGCCTTCTACGGTGTCTTTCGGTGTCCGTTCGCGGTGCCGTATGTGAGTTGCGGGAACTGTCCGGTGGTGCAGTGTCCGGGGCGCAAGCTGTGGATCCCGGTTTGGGTGATTATTCTGGTTTCGGGCCTTGCGGTGGGTCGGGCGTTCTGCGGTTGGGCCTGTCCAGCCGGCTTGGTTGCGGACCTGCTCGGAAAGGCGGCACTTATCCGCGGGAAAGTACGGGGCCAAGTGGAGAAAGTGCTGGCTGCCGGCAAGTACCCACTCCTGGCGGCGGCCTTCATCGTCTTCACCTACTGGCAGAACCCCAGGTGGGCGATTCCGATCCGTACCGGCGACTTCTTCGGGTCTGTCCGGCTAACCGTCGAGCACGCGAATCCGCTGTGGGTCTTGCGGACGGCAGGTGTTGTGTTCGCGTTAGCGCTGGGAGTGGTGATCTCGCACTTCTGGTGCCGCTATCTCTGTCCGACCGGTGGGGCGCTCGACCTTCTGAACCGGGTGTCTTTCATGCGGTTTCGGAGGTCGGCGTCTTGCGATGATTGCGGCAAGTGCCGAGACGTGTGTCCGACTGAGACGCGGCCCGCGGAGTCAAACTGCACCAACTGCGGAGATTGTAAGACGGTCTGCCCGGTGCAAGCTGTCGAGTTCGGTCGCGGGCCGAGTTCGGTTGAGCGGTCCGAGTGCTGACAGGTATGGTTCATCAAGATGCACCATACGTAGGCAATAGGGTTACTTGCTGGCCATTGCGTCAAAGACCAGCACCTCGAACGGCTGCAGCTCGATCCTCCGGGGTCGCCCAGCAGCCAAGTGCAGCGCGTTGAGCCGCTGGTCTGGGTAGGGGCTCTCCAGGGCGTAGGCGTGCGGCGCATCGGGCGGGAGTTCGAAGGCCTGGGCTATGTCGACGGTGTACGATTGGGGTTTGTCCGAGGGATTGCGCAGCACGAGAATGCCCTTAGTCGGCGACCAGGAGGCCCAGCCGTAGACTTCGAGCTTGGCGGGGTCGCCGCCTATCCAGTGCGTGTCGCGAAGCGGGTCAGCGTTGCGGCGAGCCCAGGCGGCGGCAGCGGCCAGGTCATCCCAGTTCTGTTCGGTGAGCAGGCCAGGCGTGACGTACAGCTCCTGCGACTGCGTCCCACAGCCAAAGGCCGTGCGGATCTCGTCCCGCAGGTCGTTGCCGGGGTCGGTGTCCAAGCGTCGAGCGTGTTTGGCGCAGATTACTCCGTGGAGCATCAGCGAGCTTAGCGGAAACAACGGACCGCGACGGACGACGTTCTGATAAGTCTGGGCGTCACGGTAGGTCATCCATTGCTGTCGGTCAGTCCCCACGCCAGTGAACTCGTGGTCGTGTCCACCGCGCCAGATTGAGTCCGCGTGAATCAGCCAGAATGGGGAAGGCCAGGTCCCGGTGGTCAGGTTGATGTAGACATCTGGCCGTGCCTGGCGCAGATCGCGGATCAACTGAATGGCGGCCTCGAAGTCACTGCCAAAGCGGCTGCCGGGAAAACGACCACCCGCTCTGCCTACGCCGTCGAACTTGAACTGGTTGACGCCATATTCCCGGATCATCGTCAGGCAGATATCGCGGAACCGCTGGAAGTATCGTGGAGCGGAGAGGGCGAAGCCTTCCCGATTGGTTTCGAAGCCTGCCGCTTCGCCAAACTTCAAACGCTGTTTTCGGGGTTCTCCGTAGCCGCCCCAGGGTGAGAGCCAGACGCCGGGCGATGACTTGTAGGCGGCTGCCGCGTCGCGGATCGGAGCGAAGCCGTTGGGGAGCCCCTGATGGAAACTCCACAGGGACCCGTGGTCGTCCCAGCCATCGTCGAAGAGGAAGGAGTCGAGCACCACACCACGTTTGCGGGCGAGCTCCTGGCCGTAAGCGTGGATCACGGACAGGCAGTCAGATTCGTCGAACTTCGAGAAGTAGCCGATGTCGTACCAACTGTTGTAGTGCAGAAAGGTCCGGTAGGGATGGGCTCGCTCGCGTTCGACGTAGTGCAGGAATCCGCGGCGAAGCTGGTTCTGTGGCACGACGCCTAGGACCGACGACTGGGTCAACGACTCGCCGGCCTCCAGCACGCGGTTAATAGTGAAGGCACCGCGGGCGCGGCGCTCCCCGGCGTGGCTGGCAATCGTCACGATGCCGTGCGAGTCGGTGCCGCCGTCGGAACGCACTTGAGCCGTGAGGGTGTATTCCGCGCCCGGCACTCGGCTCGGCAGCACCAGTCGGTAGGTGTTGTCATTGTCTACTGTGCCCGTTGCCCCGAAATGTTCGTCCTGGGCGACCTGGCGACCATCCTCCAGCAGGGCGACGCGGAAGATCTCCAGCCGGTGGGCGCCGGTCGTGTAGTCGAACAGGACTTCGTGGGTGCCTTCCTGTTTGATGGCCGGCGTGACGTTCCAGGTGATTTCCATGCGCTGCGGGTAGGATACCTGCGACGGACTCCAGGTTCCGACCTCTGAAGACGGATAGCCGGTGGTGTTGCGAGCCATGGGGTGCTCGTATCCGAGGAAGACGTTGCCCGCGACGATGGGTGAGCCGTCCACGGTGCCCATCACGCTGCCAGCCGGCACGGCAAGGTCGAGCAGAACCAGTTCCTTGATGGACAGGGCGGTACGTGTGGCGTGCAGGGTGACTGTCTGCCTGATGTAGTTCGAACCGTCGCGGAGCTGGGCTCGCCATTCGATCTCCAGGTTGCTCGCGCCATCCGACAGCCGGGCCACGATCTGCCGGCCTCCGCAACGTTCGCTCACCCTGGGGCTGGTAGGGTTGGCATCCAGCCTGGTTATAGCTGGAGGAGCCAGAAGCCTCAGGTCCGAGGCCTTGATCGTCCGGTCGTCGGCCGTCCGCAATGCGAAGAGCTCGCCGTTCAAGCTGAGCGTCGCATCGTTGAGGCGATCAGTAAGCAGGGCGGGCACAATTGTGCCGGCCTCCAACGTCCAGGACACTTCCAGTGCGTTGTTCGACAGGCTGACCTGATCGGGATCTGAGGCCGCCGCGGCCCGGCCCGGCTGCGGGCCGGGGAAGGGCAGGCCGGTACTGGTCGGTGATGCTGCCCTGACAGCCATACCAAACAACGGAAGCACCGCAACGGCGAGGGCGACGGACTTCAGTACAACATACGATGATGCCATGGCTCGTGGTCTCCCGGGTTCAGTTGCTGGGTCACTCCAGACCGCGCTTCGGTTCGGCGGATTGTACGGTCTTGGCAGCGTGCTGCCAGGTGATGTGACGGCGCCAGGCGACCACCTGGCGGCCGATGCGAATCCCGGTGCGAGATTGACGCGGCAATGCGTTTTCGTATGCTGGGCGGGTGAAGTTGTCGACAGCGTTCATTGCGATGAGGACCTGTCCATGCGGCCCTGGAAGCTGGCTGAACTGAACTACGCCGTCGTGAAGGAGCACCAGTTTGAGGTGGCGGTACTGCCGATTGGCTGTACCGAGCCGCACAACCTCCACCTGCCCTACGGCAACGATACCTTCGAGAGCGAGCTGCTGGGCGACAAGATCTGCGAAGCTGGCCATGAGGCAGGCGCCAACGTCGTGCTACTTCCCACCATCCCCTACGGAACGGTGACCAACCAACGCGATTGCCCGCTGTCCATCAACGTTAATCCCTCGACGCTGAACGCCTTTGTCCGCGATATCGTGCTTTCGCTTGAAGGGCACGGGATTCGCAAGATCGTGTTGCTAAACGGGCATGGCGGCAACGAGTTCAAGTCCTTACTGCGCGAGCTCTACGGCACGATTCGGGCACACCTGTTCCTGTTCAACTGGTATCAATCGGTAAGCGACACCTACGACAAACTCTTCGATAGCCCGGACGACCACGCCGGGGAGATGGAGACGTCGCTGGCGCTGGCCTACTACCCGGAACTGGTGGCTCGAGACGAGCGGGGCAAGTTGCTGGCCGACGAGGGAGCCACTGCCGAGACCCGCTTCGAGGCTGTCAATCGCGGCTGGGTGTCGATCACCAGGCCCTGGCATCTACTGACGACCAATACCGGTGCCGGCAACCCTCATGCGGCCACGGCTGACAAGGGCAAGCGACTGGTGCAGGTATTGGTCCAGCGCATGAGCAGGTTCCTGGTGGAGCTCTCGAACGCCGACCCGGACGAGAAGTTCCCCTTCTGATCGCCTGACACCGCCGCTAGTCGTTCAGGGCCGCCTCGATCAGGGGCGTGACCACTTTCGTCCAGAGCTTGTAGCCCTCCGCGTTGAGGTGCAGGCCGTCCTTGACGAAGAACTCCCCGCGCGGCTCGCCGTTGTCTCCGAGCATGGGTTCAGCGACGTTGGCATAAGCCAGGCGGGTGTCTTCCTGCGTGGCTTTCTCGATAAGCGCGTTGGCTTCCTTCATCAGCGGCCACTTCGACCAGCGCTTCAGGCTCGGCTTGATGGCGATGTAGACGATCCGGGTCGCAGGCAATTGGTCTTGTACGAGGTTGACAAAGGCACGGTAGTCATCGAGTACGCGCTGCGGAGACTTGCCGCTGGCGATGTCGTTGTCGCCTGCGTAGAACACTATCACTCTGGGCTTGTAGGGCAGCACTATACGGTCCGTGAAATGACTGACATCCGAGATGTGTGAGCCGCCGAAGCCGCGGTTCACCACAGTGAATTGAGGGAAGCATTGCTGCGTGGCCCACAGTCGTATGCTGGAGCTGCCGACGAACAACACGCCCTCCTTCGGCACGGAGTTCTTGCTGTCCCAGGTCTGGAAAGTGCTAATAGTCTTGTCCCAGCGGCTCGGATCCGGCTGGGCCGGTGATTCCTCAGCCGCTTGTGCGGCTGCTACGGCAGCCAGTGTGACGGCCGCGCAGGTCGCGCAGATGACGGGGCGAACTAATCCACGGTTAGCGGCCAATTTCATGACGCAGCCCTCCAAGGTCCTTATCGTGTATGGCCGGCGAGACTATATACGGTCTGGAGTGCCGCGTCTTCAGGGGAAGCTGATTCGGAGCCGGGCAAAAACCGTGCGAGGTACTTCTGCGTCGTTGATGAAGAGAGTCCCGCCCTCGTAGTGACTGTCGTCCAGCAGGTTGCGCACGCCGACCGCAATCGCTGCCCGGTCGTCCCACAGCTCGTACTCTGCCAGCAGGTTCAGACTGAAGTAGGGAGCGACGTGTCGTGGCAGGAATGGGTTCGCCGGATTTGGAGCCTTGACCGCGTCGACGAAAAAGAGATGACTGGAGAGGTGGAGGTCGTCCGTCGGGCTGTACCGGGCTCCGACCATGAACTTGTGTCTGGGCGGCGACATGAGGTCCTTCTCGTGGAAGGGGGACGAGGAACTCCAGTCCATTTGCTGGTAGGTGTAGTGTCCAAGGAGTGTTAGCTGGTTGGACACCCTGAGGGTCGCATCGAGCTCGACTCCGTATACGGCAGCCGAGGCGCGGTTTCCGAAGTGCATGCGGACCAGGCCGGGCGGGCCGAGTGCGGGGGAAAGCGTGGTGAGTTCATCGTAGGAATTCCAGAACAGGCTGAGGTTGGTGTCCAGCCTGTCGAACCACTTGGCCCGGTGCCCCAATTCGTAGGCGATTAGCGTCTCGGCATCCACGTCCTGGTCCGCTGTTACGTGCGCCAGGCCGTTCAGTATCGGAATGTCCACGAAACGCAGGCCGGCGGTGGGCATTTGAAAGGCCCGCGACACAGCCGCGTAGACGGAGGCGTTATCGCTGAGCTCGTGGGACAGCGCTGCCCGGGCGCTGGGCTGAAATCCACCGTAGAACTCGTAGTCCATGCGAGCGCCCAGGTCGAGAGCCCAGCGCGGGGCGAAACGCCATTCGTCCTGTACATACAGGCCGATGATCCCGGTGCTGACGTAATCCCTGGACAGCAGGTGTGGATCGGAGTTAGTGGCATCAATCAGGTCGGCACGCGTGTCTATGCCCCAGGTAATGGCGTGTGAGTCGGAAGGTTTGAACGTATGGCTGAATTGCAGGGCGAATTGCTGGTAGCGATAGTCGATAGCGGGCGCCCCCGGAGAGACCTGGAAGTCATTCACGTACCCGGTCAACTCGTACAGGTTGTCCACCGAGTCGATGTGAGTCCACTTTCCCAGGACAAAAGTAGCCTGGCTGCCGGAGTTCCGCCGGACATCGATACCGCTCAGCGGAGACGGCGGAAGACCTCCGTCCACCAGGCTGTTGCCCGCTGAGAGCGTCAGGATGTCATTCGGTCCGGCGTCGTAAACCGCGTGAATGCTGGCCCGGCCGGCCTTGTACTCGTCGTCCAGGCTCCTGAGAAAGGAGCCGCCGGTTTTGAACCCGTCGCTCGCTTCGTATTCGCCGGACAGGCGCAGTCGCAGTTTGCCGTCCTGAATCGCGTAGCCAACGTGCTCGGTGTGCGTCCCCCGTGACCCGCCGCCGGTGGATACGGTGAGACCGAGCTGGTCCGCCGGGTCCTTGGTGATGATGTTGATCACTCCGTTGACGGCGTTGGCGCCCCAGGTCACGCCGCCCGGGCCGCGAATGACCTCAATACGCTCGATGTCCTCGAGCTGAAGTGGCCAATTGCCCCAGAGTGTGCCTCCGAAGAGTGAGTCGAACACCTGCCGGCCGTCCACCAGAACCAGAAGCTGTCTGTTAAGGAAGCCGTGGAAACCCCGGGTCGAGACAGCCCAGGCGCCGTGGGCGAGATCCGCGACATCCACTCCCGGCACCAGTCGCAGGGCGTCGGGGATCGACCGGGCACCGCAATGCCGTATGTCGTCCTTCGTTGTGACGCTCATGGCATAGGGGACGGCCGTGATCTTCTGTTCTCGGCGGGAGGCGGTGACTACGGTCGCTACTTCCATTTCGAGCAGATCGATATCCTCAAATTCGCTCTCGCTCAGGCCAAGGTCAGGCGTTGTTACCGACCCGGCGTCCTGAATCAATACACCGTCTCCTTCGCCGGGGCGCGCGTCCGTCTCCACGTGGGTCTGGCCAGCGCAAACGCCCGCCGAGACCAGAGTTATCGCAATAGAGAGCCGCGAGCCGACCCGGTCGACGTAGCGTCGGCTGCTGGCAGACATGGAGCCGGCCTGCTTCTCATGCCTGGCTGTCGACCGCACGGGAGCGGGTGAAGGCGCCTTGATTGTGCGTGTCCGGCGGTTCATTCCGTGTCTCCGTAGCGCACGGTGCGATTGTCAATGGCGTGGCTCGGCAGCGTCACACCGATCATCTCAGCAGTGCGTTCATTGACGGCTCGGTGGACTTGCTTGGGGTAGTGCACACCGATGGTCGCAACGTCGGTTCCATCCAGGACGCGGCGCACCAGGGAGGCAGCCTCCTGGCCGACACTCCGCCCGTCCGTGTACTGACCAGCCAGGGCACCGGCCTTCACTACGCTGGCCGAGAAGGCCCATACCGGCTTCTTCTGCCGGATACCCCACAGAAGCAGGCGCTTGACGTTGGGAGCGTTGTAGACCTTGGCGTCGGGAATCATCAGGACGCTGTCGCAGTTCCGGTCGTTGAGCTCGGCTATGGCCTCTGGGAATCGGTGCTTATCGGCCTCGATGGCGACGATGTTGACGCCTCGCGTGCGGGCGGCCGACCTGAGGGCGTCCACAGTGTGTCGTGTACGATCACTGTGAAGGACGCCGACTGTCCGGGATGCGGGGTGCATTGACCGTAGCCACTCGATACGGCTGGCCGGTGACACGTCGGCTGCGATCCCGGCCAGACGTGACCTGGATGTGCCAGGAGCTGCAGCAAGCGAGGAGTCGAGCACGTTCGGGACCATGCAGAAGACGACAGGAATGTCCGGAACGGCCTGCAGGGCCAGTAGCGCTGACGGTGAACCTGCAGCGGCGATGACGCTGGGCGTGGCG
>JANQGB010001142.1 GCA_028277545.1 Phycisphaerae bacterium
CGCTGGCCATCTCCCCGGACGGTAAGCACATCGCCGCCACTAACACCGTAGCGCAATTCGTAAAGTTCCGAACACCCCCCGTCTCCGAAGTGACGCTCATCGACACTCAGCGGGCCATCGTCGAACACCGCATCGAACTGCCCGGCGTTAACCTGCTGCAAGGCATCGACTGGCACCCCAGCGGCGAGTTTGCCCTGGTGACGCTGAACCGCACCAAGAACCTGGTGCCCATGACTCGATTGTTGCAGGGCTGGACGATCACCAACGGGCTGGGCGTCGTCTGGCGCAGCGGGCGGGTGGACCAGGTCCTGCTGGATGAACCGAGCCTCTACTTCCCCGATCCGGCCGACGTGGCCATCAGCCCGGACGGCAGCATCGCCCTGGTGACCAGCAGCGGGTCGGACCGAGTGGCGGTCATCGACATCGGCAAGCTGCTCGCTATCCTTGACGCGGCCTCGCCCTACGAGCGGGAACACGTGCTGCCCAACCATCTCGGCAGGCCGACGGAGTTCATCGTCAAGCACCTCCCCACCAGGCACAGCCCCCGCGGCGTGACCTTCGCGCCGGATGGTCAAACGGCGTTCGTGGCCAACGCCCTGGATGACTCTTTAACCGTGATCGACGTCACCGACCTTAGCGTGGCCGGGCGCATCGATCTCGGCGGCCCCCGGGAAATCACCAAGATCCGCCGCGGCGAGCGCGTCTTCCATAGCGCCGACAGCGCCTTCCAACGCCAGTTCTCCTGCCACACCTGCCATCCCGACGGTCACGTCAACGGCCTGACGTTCGACATCGAGCCCGACGGCATCGGCGCGGCGCCGGTGGACAACCGCACCCTGCGGGGCATAGTCGACACGGCCCCGTTCAAGTGGGAGGGCACCAATCCCAGCCTGCAGCGGCAGTGCGGTCCGCGCTTGGCCGTCTTCTTCACCCGGATTAATCCGTTCACGCCGGAGGAACTCTCGGCACTGGACACCTACATCTGCACGATTCCCCGGCCACCCAACCGACACCGACCGCTGGGAGCCGACCTCACCCCCGCGCAGCGCCGCGGCAAGCTGCTCTTTGAGCGAAGCAGAACCAACGACGGGCGCGTCATACCGGAGGCGGACCGCTGCATTAGCTGCCATTTCCCACCGCTCTACACCGACCGCCTGCGTCATGACGTGGGCACTAAGATGCCGCTGGACCATGAGAGCGACTTCGACGTGCCGCATCTGAATAACATCTACGACTCGGCGCCGTACCTGCACAACGGCATCGCCGACACCCTGGAAGAGATCTGGACCGTCTACAACCCCGAAGACCGGCACGGTATCACCAACGATATGACCAAGGACCAGTTGAACGACCTGATAGAGTATCTCAAGACGCTATGATGACTGGCGCTGTACCTACAAATGGCGAGAGAACGATGCGGAGAGCGGCCGCGCTGCTGTGGACAGTCTGCGTGATCGGGTCGGCGGTTGCAGTGGCAGGCGCCGAACCGGCGAAACAGCCAGCCGTCTCTGACGGCAAACCCACCGCGCCCGGTATGCCCTACGTCTACCGGCAATGGGAACGGTTCACCACCAAGGACGGCCTGCCCAATGACCATGTTTTCGCTGTCAAGGCCGACGGCGATCAGGTCTGGATTGGCACCGAAGACGGGCTGGCCTGCCTGAATAAGAAGACGCGCCGCATTAAGTCCTGGAAAGAGAAAGACGGGCTGCCCTGGCAGGCCGTCTCCGCCCTCGACGTC
The DNA here is from genome assembly GCA_028277545.1 of Phycisphaerae bacterium. Classification (GTDB taxonomy): domain Bacteria; phylum Planctomycetota; class Phycisphaerae; order UBA1845; family UBA1845; genus JANQGB01. The sequence goes on from JANQGB010001142.1 coordinate 1,742, forward strand.
AACACCAAGACAGGGGAGTTGTGGATCGGGTTGTTCGGCGGAGGACTGGCCCGCTTCAGCGGCGGGCGCTTCGACCACTGGCACCAGCTCAACAGCGGCCTGGTCAACGACGTGGTCTACGGCGTGGCGGTGGAGAACAACAACGTCTGGGCAGCCACCACCGCCGGAGCCAGCCGGTTCAACACCATCACCGGGGAGTGGTCCATCTTCACCGAGAAGAACGCCCCCATGGAGGAGATCTGGAACTACGGCGTCTGTTATGCCGACGGGCTGGTGTACCTCGGCGTCTGGGGCAGCGGAGTACTGGAATACAACGTCGAACGAGGCACCTGGAAGGACTACCTCGATCCCGACGGAGAGATGGAAATCGATCTTTATCGCGACGACGGCATCGTCCACGTGATTACCACCGGCGTCAGCTACGTCGAACGCGTGTTGTGGGCCAGCACCTACTTCGGTGCCAGTCGATACGACGGGCGGCACTGGCGCGGTTTCTACGCCCACGAGACCGGACTGCCCAGCGACTTCAACAACGCCATTGTCGGGCGCAGCGCCAACGAGGCCTGGTTCAGTACCGACAAGGGACTCGCCGTGCTGGCCGACTTCGCGACCGACACCTGGGTGACCTACACGACTGATCATAAGTCGCGACGGGGCAAGGCTGTCGTCCAGCGTGGTACAAACGTCCTGGCCACGATCGACACCGTACCCAACGTGCCGCACAATTACGTGCTCTGGACCGAGTTGGACGGCCACGACGCCTGGGTGGGAACCGCCAAAGGACTGGGGCGCGCGATCGGCGACGGATACTACAAAGGCCTGCGTCAGGAACGTGGCAAGTAGTTGCCGTGACCTCAACAGAACGGAGAGTGCCAGCATGCGTGCGCTAGGCCCGGCATTCATGCCGGGTTGGGTAAACGTCACGTAGCGTTCCACCCCGGTTCACCGGGGTTCTCGATGGCGGTCTTCAGACGAAGAAGCAAGCGTGGTGGCCACACAAGAGGTCGGGCGATAAATGGCATGGGACGGACGGTAACGGTTGAAGGGCGTAACCGCTACCGGCTGCCAGGCATGGGGAGGTTTGAGCATGAATACGAAGCTGACTGCCTTCGCACTGGCTGCCCTGGTATGTCTCTGTGCAGGTGCGATTCCTGCTCTTGCCCAAGAGACCACCGCTGCCGAAGCTGCCGACCAGCCCGCCGCCGACCTCGAACGGCTGCTGGAAGCCATCGACGTAGGCCCGTATGACGTGCCCGAACTCGTGCTGCGCAAGGACACCAACTACGCCCACTCGGCCACGGACGTCGGACCCTTTCGACACGTCACCCCGTTCTTCGAGCACTTCCTGGACCAGATGGAGTACACCGGTCCTGGCCGGGCGATACCCGAACCTTCGCACGTCGACACGGTCAAGATCGGCTTCATCGGACCGATCGAGAGCACGGTATCGGTCGCTACGGGCGGCAAGAGTCACGAAGAGCCACTAGGCATCGCCATGCTACGCGGCTCGCGGCTGGCGATCGAGCAGGCCAACGCCCGGGGCGGCTACCTCAAGCGCAACGTGCCCTTCGAGTTGGTAGTATCCAACGACAACGGCCTGTGGGGCGCTTCGGGCAACGAGATCATCAAGATGGCCTACCGGGACAAGGTCTGGGCGATTCTGGGCACCATCGACGGAGCTAACAGCCACATCGCCATTCGTGTCGCCCTCAAGGCCGAAGTCGTGATGATGAACACCGGCGACACCGACCCCACCTTCATCGAAACCAACATTCCCTGGGTGGTCCGCTGCATTGGGGACGATCGTCAGATGGGGTATCTACTGACTGACCTGCTGTTCCGCCAGCGGGACTACACCCGGATCGGCATAATGCGGGCCAGCAACCGCTACGGTCGATTCGGAGTCAGGGAGATCCGCGATGCAGCCCGTCGCATGGGGCGCCCCATCGTTCTGGAGATGGCTTACCAGGTTGGCGGCGACGACTTCTCGCTGCAGCTCGAGCGCCTCAAGGCCGCTGACCTTGAGGCAGTCATTCATTGGGGCGACGGTGCTGACGGCGCCCATATTCTGAACCAGATGCGGGCCATGGGAATGGACCAGCCCTACTTCGCCTGCGATCGCTGCGTGTCGGACGAGTTTCTGGCCATCGCCGGCCAGAACGCCGAAGGCGTGGTCTGCGGCTATCCCTGGGATCCCACGCGACAGGACCAGACCTACCTGGCGTTCCGGACGGCGTACAGGGAGCGGTTCAACGTCGAGTCCGATACATACGCCGCTCACGCCTTCGACGGCATGAACATGCTGATCGAAGCCATACAGGCGGCCGGGCTGAACCGGGCCAAGATCCGCGACGTGATTGCTCACCGGAGCGGCACCTTCCACGGCGTCACCGGCGCCATCCCTCTGAGCGCCTGTCTCGACGATCTCGGCGAGGTGTTTCTGGCCAGGGTGGAAAGCGGGCAGTGGACCTTCCATTCGCGCCAGGACCTCGGCATCCCCCGCGGCCGGATAGCACCGCGGGACCGCATCGAACGCAAGACGATCTCCGCCGCTCCAACATCCAGCCGTAACGATGCGCAACCCTGAGTCAGCCCAGAGGGCAGTGAGATGAAGGTCGTACGGCGATGCCTGGTGATGCTCGCCGGTTTGTTGGCTGTGGGCTGCGCACCAGGCGTATCCGAGCCAGGCGTTAGCTCCGACCACGGCGCAACCCCGGCCGAAGGCACGCCCTTCTTCAACGCCCGATCCCACACCGCGGAGTACGCAGGCCCCGGCCGCGACGACCCGCCTCCCGGCGAACCGGGTGAAGTGAGAATAGGCTGGTTCGGCCCGGACACGTCGGAGCATCCGCTCGCCGGACAGATGTGGCAGGCGGCCGCGCTGGCCTTGGAGCAGGCCAACGCCAGCGGCGGCTACCG
>JANQGB010001144.1 GCA_028277545.1 Phycisphaerae bacterium
CAGCCCCGACGCCAGCCCTGACGCCAGCCCCGACGCCGTCCCCGACGCTAGCCCCGACGCCAGCCCAGACGCCAGCCCCGACGCCAGCCCAGACGCCAGCCCAGACGCCAGCCCCGACGCCAGCCCAGACGCCGTCCCCGACGCCAGCCCAGACGCCAGCCCCGACGCCAGCCCTGACGCCAGCCCCGACGCCGTCCCCGACGCTAGCCCTGACGCCAGCCCCGATAATGGCTCGCATGACAGCGCCACCGATTGGCGACTGAGCGAAGAACAACCGCGGAGGGAGCATGTCGACGGCGGCGTAAGCCGCGTTCATGCCGGCGGTGGCCCGGCCGCGGTCAGTGGGGTCGGTGGATCGCCCGATGGCGGTCCACTCGTCTACGAAGGCGTCGAACCCGTCGCGATGTTTGTCGGTGAGATGCGGGATGATCAGTTCGGGCATCAGTCGGCGACCGCTCGGATTGTGTCGGCTTGTTCGCGTTGGCGGCGCAGGACGTAGGTGCCGGGTCCGATGCCGTTGCCGCCGTGTTCGGGGTGTAGCAGGAAGCACACGCCGCCTGGTTCGATGTGGAGTGTGGCGACGTCGAACTCGTAGCCGGTCGCTGGTCCGGGTCGGAGTGTGGCGTTGCCGTCGAGGCGGTACAGGCTGTGGGGGTTGCGTTGGTCTTGGCCTTCGATGACGTCGAACCGGTCGAACGTGTCGCCGGGTTCGGTGTGGGGGGTGACGCCGGGTCCGGCGATCAGTACGTAGACGTCGCCTTGGGCCTGGCCGGATTGGCCTGCTGCGCGCAGCATGGTTTCGTCGATGATCGGGATTGGGGTGTCGGCGTCGAGGTGCGGGTCGAATCCGCGGTCCCAGTCGGTCGTTGCGATCAGATCGGTAAGGGTGGTCATCGGTGGTTGCTCCTTGTAGTTGTTGTTGGTTTTGTTTTGTGATCGGTGGCCGTCAAGCGGCCAAACGCGTACAGGCCCGCATCGTCCCACCATGCGGCATCCCGAACGCGATCCTGTCCCCGTCGTCATTCAAATAGCAGCAGAACCACCAGCTATCGCCGAGGTCTTCTGCCCGGAACATCGTCACATCAGTGACCACGATGTCGTCCATGCGTACGCCGGGCTCGCTGTTATCTGCCTCTGGGTCATCGGGGCGCAACGCGATCCGATACGGCAGCCTGCCGTTGAAACGATCCACGCCGTTCCAGGCTGATTTGGCCTTGTCGCCACGCCTCAACAACAGCATGGGTCCGACACCCCACCTCGAGCTTCCGGAACGCACCAGCCAAATGATTCTTCACCGTCTTGGTGCTCAGGCCCAGCCGTTCGGCGATCGCAGCCGACGTTTCCAGCTCGGCGCACAACTCCACAATCTCGCGCTCACGAGGAGACAACCGGCGGCTGGTCATTCGGCTATCACGACTCCCAGCGATGCCGCCGCCTGGCCCCTGCGCGTCAACGACCAGTGGCCGTCACTAGATCGCTCAACGACGGCAACTGGCTCTCGTGATGAGGGGCGTTGGCGCCACGGAATTTCGGCAATCACTTCGGTTGGGTGTTTCGACCGGATGTGCGCCAGGACATTCGGGAAAGACCGGTTGCAGCACGGGCACACGCCGTACAGCAGCCGACCGGTAGCGGCGGCCGCTTTCGCTTGCGCTTGGCGGGAGCCGCCTTCCGGTTTGTATTCGACTGTACTCATTGGGGCTAACCTACCATGCGCCTTATGGCCCTGTCTAGTGCTTCATCCCCAGGCCCATGCGCAGCCCCACGGCGCGATCCCGTTCCCCATCGCGCCTGCGTGATGCTGCGCTACTTGCGATTGCACGTCCGCCGGCACGCTCCGAATGTCGACGTCAGCGAGATCCGGGCGCCCCATGTCGAGCACCGTCGCCCGCCAGGTCGCAGCCTTGAATTGGAACAGGCCGAACGCCGGTAGCCCGTCCGTGTCGACCGGGTTCAACGCCTCCGAGTCACCGGACGATTCGCACCAGGCGATACCCGCCCACGGGCCGAAACACGCTGCGAGCTCGGTGCGGCTGAACTGGCCGACCCTCGAGCAATGTAGGGGTGTCGATAAATCGGGCGGGTCAAATGTAGGAGATGCGGCGCTATCCATAATTTCGTCGCGGCCGAAACTTGGAAATTGGAGCCGGGGGAGCGGCGAACCTCCCCCGGTGGCCGCGCCAAACGTTGAATCGCCTGGCGCGTCTGGGTCGAATGAGATCAGCAGCGGCGGCCCCGGATGCACCCCAGGATGCTCCACAACCGCCGACGCGTCGATACACGGACCCACCAACAACGCCGCAGTGAGTAGCAGCGTCATCAGCCAGATCGGACAACGATCTCGTCGAATTGCCGCTGGGCGCGCTCGTCCATGATCCAGATCATCGTCGTCACCTCTCGCGCTGTGTAAAGCCGCAACTGGTTCCGCCGCACTCGGGCCCACCAGGTTTGCGACCAGCGAGACTCGACGTCGGCGGCAGCCGAGTCAACCTGCGTCCTAGCAGCCGATGCCAAGGCCAGAATGTCGGCGTCCCAGACGTCGGCGATGCGCCAACCGCTGTCGGTCACCCGGTGAATGCTGGTCGGGGGACCGCTGGTGTCGATGACGGCACGGCGAGGCATCGGATCACGCCGTCGCCGCCGGTGGTCGGAGCGAACCCGGGCGGGCACTCCACCACGATCGGCTGCGGTGTCGCCGTCGGCGCGGGCGCCGCAGTCGGGGCCGGGACGGGCCGTGCGAACGGTGTTACGCAGTACCGGTCCCATGTGCGGGCATTGTCGATCGACTGCCACAGCGGCAGACGCGGCCCGTCGTTGTAGTCAACGATCGCAAGCTCATCGACCGAGAAGTTGTAGGACTTGCCGTTGAACCGGCCCGTGCTGAGCGCCGGGCAGACTTGGGTGCCGATCCGTACCGGCGCGTCGTCCGGGTCGAGGCAGGTGCCGCCGATCTCCAAATGCAGATCCGACCCGCACACGGGTGCCGGTTCGAGCCAGAACGGCAGCGTGTCGCCCGGCGCAGCATCCGCCGCGATCGGGGACAGGAGTGCGGCCAGCACAGCGGTGGTGGCGATGAGGGTGAGAACTCGTTTCATGCGCGCCCACCGTAGCCGCACCGCATCGTTTGAACGTGTGTTGTCCATTCGGTCATGTCTCCTTCGTGACAGTTGCCAGTAGGTCATCGAGATCGTCCGCCCACACGGGCCGGCCGCAGCGGTGAACGTCGTCGCGTTCGCGTTGAATCGTCGGCTCCACGACCTCGGACGGTTCCCAGTACCAGTCGTCGCATACCTCGAGCGCGTAGATCAGCCAGCGGCCACCCGGAAGCAGCCGGTCGAGATAGAACGACGGCCCGTCGTCGATGCAGTAGAACCGTCCGGGGCGGATCTCGGCCGGTACCGGCCCCACCGGATTCAACTCAACCAACGACGACGCCCACTCCTCGGGCAGTTCGCGGTACAGGTTGGGCTCTTCGGCGTGGATGCGCATTTCCTGAACGACGGCGCTCTTCATGAGCACGTATTCGGCGTCGTCTGGGGGAGCCTCCAACGCCACCACCGGGGCCCACTCGTCGCCAAAACCGAACTCGCCGCGCACTTCCTCGTATCCGTGCTTCGGGTGCCACCACAGTCGGGGCGGGTCAGTCCCAGTGAACTGGTCGGCGCGCTCCTCACCCACTCTCATTTCAGCCATCCTTCCTGCTTGGCTTGGTCCCATACCCGCAGCCGAATGCACAAACGCGCCGCTCCGATCCTCGGCCGCCCTCATCGAACAGTGTCGGCGATTCCGGGCCCCAGCCGTCGGTCAACACTTTGGCCAACTGGTGCCGCACTGTCCGGTCCGGATACCGCCGCTCCAACGCGCGACGCGTCGCAGCGTTCACTTTCACGGCCAGCCCTCGCTCGTCGTCGAACAGCAGCGTCGCCCGAAAGTCCGTCTCCGGGTCCCACAACCTCATCGGCCAGCGTCTGCGAGCCAGGACGGCGAGACGGGATCGACGATTTCGCCGGCCCACATACATCGGGCGATACGAGCGGTCACGAGGTGCGATCCTTCGAGGCAGCTTTGCGTTGGCGGCGGCGTTCGGCACGATGCACCCGAGACGGCTGCGACCGGCGACGATCCGCATACACCGACACGCCACCCCAAATGCCTCGCTGCTCGTCTTTGCCGTACTCGTAGCACTCGGCCCGGACCAGACAGCTAGCGCACACTGCGATCGCTGGGCGGTGGTCCTCGCCGCGCTCAGGGAAGAACATGGCCGGATCGAGACCGGCACAGTTCGCGTACGCCTGCCATGCGGTTTCGGAGCGGTCAGCAGGTGGGTTCTGCGAGCTGTCGCGGAACGCCATTAGCAACTCCTCTCGCCATCGTTGAATACGTATTCGACAGGCTGACCGCCCACGATCTTTGGCGCTTGCCTCTCTCTGCTGCATATTGAACTCATACGTCCCCGGGCATGACTCGCCCATCCTCCGTACGGGGCACATGCTCGTAGACCTGTACTTTGGTCGAGAACCCGACCGTGCACCATTCGTCCAGATCACGGGCCGAGTCCAGATTTAGCGCCGCCGCCAACCGGTCCGCCCCCGCCTTCGACCCGGCGATCGTGCAACCCCGGATCGGCTGCAACGCCGCCAACCGATCAAACACTGCCGACCCCGACCGCTCATCGCCGTACTGGTCGAACACCACATGCCGCCGCAACTCGGCCTCTAAGTCGTCGTTCCGCCAATCTGTGCGTTTCGGGACCGTCGACACGACCGCCTGCACGTCACCATGAACCGCCAGCCCCGGCTCCGCTAGTTCGCTGTACCGGTCCTCGAGATCGGCCCGTAACTGCTTCACATGATCAGCAAGCTGCTTCACGGCAACAATCGCGTGCGCGACGTTGCCGCCGGTCAGGTCGTCGACGTGCGCAAACAGGGCTTGTGCAGCGTGATCGAGTTCGGCGAGCTCACCCACAACATCATCAGTCATCGTCGACGCCGAT
>JANQGB010001181.1 GCA_028277545.1 Phycisphaerae bacterium
TGGCCGGGGAGGCTCGGGCAGCGTGATGATGCTGGGCGGATCCAGGATGGGGGCGCTGAACTCCACATCGTCAATGTTGACCAGGAAGTCCGCCGCGCCGGCCGGGCCGTTGAGCGGGTCATTGGTCAGCATTGACGATGTGGAGTTCAGCGCCCCCATCCTGGATCCGCCCAGCATCATCACGCTGCCCGAGCCTCCCCGGCCACTGGAGCAGGAGGTGGCGGTGGAGTTCATCCATCCCGACGCCGATCTGGTGCAGATTCTCAAGCTGATGCCCGACGGTAGTGATCCCGTTCTGCTCGGCGAAGTCGACCCCGATGGCGACACGAGCCTGGGCGTGCCCACCGCACCGTTGGCTTCCGGCATCCGCATAGTCGCGGTGCAGACCGTCGGACCCGATACAAGCGATCAGTCGACGCCGGCGGTCGTGGCCTCGGCAGGTACCGGCCCGCTGCGGATCGCCATGGCAGTACGTGAGACTGACGCCTTCGACCACGACTTGACTTGTGGCGAAGATGGCACCGGCTTTGACCCTGATCAAGCGGCGCCGTTGGAGTTTGTCGGTGCAAGTGGGACTGATGGATTCGGCGTACCGATTGGCCGTCGCTTCGTACCGCAGGCGGATTGGTTCGAGATCACCTTTGACCCCTGTGACGAGGAGTTCGGCCTGACCGTGTTCAGCGGAGATCCGGGCCTAGTCTTGAACCCCGAGCCCGATTTCACGAACGGCGTGTGGGAAGGCCTCTACTTCCGTATCGACGAGTTCAGCCCTACCACGGGTCCGTTTACTGTCTTCATCGACGACATGGTGGTCGTCAATGGTGCCGGTCCTGGCGTGGACTGCGTCGTTGATGACTTCGAGAGCTATACGCCAGGCGATTTCATTGTCGGCGATGGCGGCCCCGATGCCGGAGGCAACGGCGTAGCCGATACCGTCGCGGAAGCCACGGACGTGCAGGTGGTGGCTCCAGGTGCGGCGGTCTTCCCGGGCCAGATCATTGTCTCCGCGGGTGCCGACGGCACGCTGGAGACCGAGGCGGACGGTGACGACTTCCTCTCGCACACACACGCCCGGTTCAACGCGCCGTTGGTGGCCGGCACCAGCGTCGGCATGGCTCCCGAGCCTAACGTAAGCATGGTGACGAATGAGGATGCCTTCAGCGGCACGCAGTCGCTCAAGATCGAATGGAGCTTCACCGAGGCCAGCAATGACCGCAGCCTGCTGCGGCTGACCAGCAACGGCTCGCTGGCCGAAGATCCGCCGGAGACATTTTTCAATCCGGACTCCGTAGTCGCGCTTAGCACTGATGGAACGTTCTGCGATGGAGAGTCGGACATTCTTTACAGCGTCATGGTCAAACTGGCCCCGCCGGAGGTCCCCGGTGACAGTGACCGCGACGGAGACGTGGACCTGGTTGACTATGGCAACTTCCAGGCATGCATCGGGGCGAACCCGATTCCTGACGAATGTCTGGTTTATGACCTCTTCCCCATCGGCGAGCCGGACGGGGTTATCGATCTGCTGGACTACGAGTTACTCAGCTTCCTGTTCATCGGACCTGGCGCGTAGCTGGCCGAATCAGCGGCTAGCATCACCCTAAACGACTGTGGCCCCGGGTCTCTTGGCGGTAGACCCGGGGCCTGTCGTAGCATCGCAAGCTCCAAAGGCGCTCCGACTTAGGGCACGTGCCTCTGCCCCCACTGACGGCAGGTGCAATTCAATGAGGGGTTACACGCAAACCGCTATCGGCACACGCTGAACTCACCCGAGCTGGCATCAGGAGCCGCCGCATCGGCATTGTTGATCTTCCCTCGGTTAATGAAATACGGCGTCAGCATGACGTCGAAGATGAAGTTCTCCTCGTCCGTGACCTTAGAAGCCGAGGCATTACTGCATACACCGCTGGCAGAGCAACTCTCGCCCACACCGTCACAAAAGGCCTCGCAGATGGCCACCCTGTCTGCGCTATCCACATCTCCGTCACCGCCAGCCGGCTCGACATCGCCGTGCAACAGCACCATCTTGGCGTTGCGATCGCCACTTAGCATCGAACCGTCCTTGTCCTCCAGCTTGCCGTTCACCGCGATCAGATACATTTCGTCGTTCGGTGGATCCTCCCCGTCGAGCTTGAAGAATTTAAGCGTAGCGAACATGCCGCTGGCGTCCAAGCTGATGGTTGTGGGGTAATAGTTGGCGTCGATGTCGTTACAGCGCCACAACCAGACCTGCGTGTTCTTCCCTTGGACCGTTTGAGCGTTGAAGGAGCTAGCATCAACTTCCTCGCTGAACCCAACCTCGAGCCAGACCAGCGATCCGCTTTGACGCGGTTCGACGGTTTCAACTTGCGCACCCATGTCGATCTCGATGGAGTATGCGTTCCCCGACTCGTGCTCACGGACCGAGCGGATGTAGGTTACGTAGGGATCCTCACATTCATCGGGTATGCCGTTCGAGTTGGAGTCTGCGCTAGTCTCCTCTTCTATGTCACACTCATCGGGGGTGTCGTTAGTATTACAATCTGCGCTTGTCCCGCCCAGTATGTCGGCCTTGTCTGTAATACCGTTGCTGTTACAATCCGCCTCGTTGGAGCTTACATACTTGTAGATTGGATCGTCTCGTCCACTAGAAGCCTCCCACTCACCAACAGTGTAGAGCGTAACCTCGTAGACGTCGGTCTCGGTGTCGAAACAGACAGCCTCTCCTTTGGGCTCTCCGGTAACCGTAAACGTCTGCCACTCCGTCTCCCAGAAATCGGAGTCCAGATCCATTCCCGCGGTAGGGATGTACCAAATAGACTCACGATCCGTCCCCGAATCAGTGCCGATGACTACCCAATGACCATCCGCGGAAATCGCGGCCTCAGTAATCGAATCGAAGGCAGCGTCAGGCTGCGGAAGATCGCAGATCTTCGCCAGCTCCGTAGACGCGGAAGGATCCTCGATCCAGTACACCGCGTTGGTGGCGCGCCGCTTCGTGACGAAGTAGAAAGAGCCGTTGTTTACGAAGAAGGCTTCGATATCACAATCCGTTTGGTGGTAATTACCAGTAGCGCCACTACCCGGATCTGGTCCGCACGCATCACCACTGGGCCAAGTGTAGATGAACACGGTAACGTCGTCGGAAGACACCGAGATGGGATCACCCGTGGTGGGAGCAGTGTTCGTCTCCTCCCACCGGTAGATCCTGTGAGCGTCCAAACCCTCCGTGGACCGATTCTCGCCCGTGTCTGCGATATAAACGTATGTATCATCAACCGCGATGTCCTCCGTATCAGTCCACAGGACACCGCTCAGGCCAGTGAAGTCGTACTCCCGGATTATTGACCCGTCTGTGATGTCGAACGCATAAAGGGTCTTCCCGTTAGACGAATCGTCGTTATGAACCCAGTACACGCCAGTATGATTACGACTTGCGTCAATCCCGGATATCTCGTCTAACTCCGCGTAGTCCTCTCCCGCAGACACGGGTTTGGTGCCCGTCCAGTCGAAGAAATCAGTGTAGCTCTCAACACCGGCCGCCGCACTGGCCATCATGCCCAGCGCGCACAATTCCATCACTACAAGACGAATCAACATCATCTTCTCCTTCTCGAGATAAATGCCACACGCCAAGTGCCCTCAGTTGCCCTTGGCCATGCCTGGGTGAAGGTAGCTATGCTACCCGAAACGTCAGTGTTCGATTGGTAATT
>JANQGB010001261.1 GCA_028277545.1 Phycisphaerae bacterium
CGGCCGGGCGGTTCACAACCTGGTGCTCTCCGACGAACAGGTTGGCCATCCAGACGAACTCCGGGAGATCCTGCCGCCCGAAGCCGGCCGGCTCCTTACGCATGAAGACGACCATGTTCAGTGCCACGCCCTTGTCGAACAGCGGCAGAGCAATAAGCGACCGCTGGCCGGTGAAGTAATCTGCGGCAGGGTCGTCATGGGCAAAGACCAGTTCATCAATGATGCGGGCCTGATCGCTGTACAGTAATTCGGCCAGCAAACCACCGCGCAGCACCGGCAGTCGATCGCGCTCTTTCCAGGGATTGACCGGCTCCGTCCAGTCACTGTCACGCGTAACGCGGAACTCGGGGTACTTCTGGCCGCGACGGCTGATAGAGACGCTTCGATCCCGATGGACAATCTGGCGCATGCGACGACCGTAAGCCGCCACCATCTCCTGCGGATCGGTCTGCTGGCTGATCTCCTGCATGGTATCGATAATGACCGACAACCGGTGCTGCCAGTCGCCGGTCCCGCTGTGGAAGGTTGCTGCGGTCGATGTCATAGGCGCGGCCCTCTGATGGATAAGCTGACCCGGTTCGTCTGGTAGGCAAAATTGTAGGCGCGCGGCTGACGCTTGGCCCCAGGGTCAGCGAGGCGAGATCAGAGCGATGCTGGCCGTGAAGCCATGCATGAAGTTGCGACCGCCGATCGGGCCTATCTCACCGGCGGCGAAGAAGCCGGCCACGGGTATCTGGCCGCATAGTTCTCGCAGGACCGAGACATCGTGTCCTTCATCCGGCCACATGCGTATACCCCGGCCGTTGCAACTAAAGAGCATGGCCGCCGCCGGCGGAACTTCAGCACAGGATGGAGCCAGTCCCGACAGTAGCGTACGCAGGTCCTGGTCCGCACTGTCGGCGTCACGAACGTGAAACTGCACAGTCGAACCGACACGCACCGGTGCCGCGATCCCCAGGGCACCGCCAGCCGGGTCGAAGCCGATTATGTTCTGGATCAGGAAATCGCCGCGGCCAAAGCTTTCCCGGTACTCGTCGATCACCCGCCCGACAAACAGCGACTGCCGAGCCAAGGCGACGTCTCTCTCTGAGAGCGACTTGACGACGGTAGTGAGTTGCTCCAGGGCCGGATGTCCCCCCAGTTCGCGAATGACGTTCTGTTCGCCCTTGGTGACCACAAACGGGTTGCCGATCGGCCGGCACCCCTGAGATACGACGGTTCGGATGGAGAGATCGCCGGACATGGCCACGCCCGACAGCCCGTGCCTGAAGGTCTGACCACCAAAGAACAGTCTGTTTTGCCCGGGCTGCTCGGCCGCGCTGGCCATGCCACCTACGATGGGAACGCCCGGCAAAGTCTGGTTGGTCTTCTCCAGGAAGCCGCCGGCGTGAAAAGTAAAGGGGTCGCCCATCGCAACGATAAGGCGCGTCTCCTCCGTATCGGCCCCCAGCAGATCGCGCCAGGCGTCGGGAGACTCGGTCGACTCCAACTGCTCCTGCTCAATGTGGAACGGCCGCAGCCCGACATCAGGCAATGAACCGGCCAGCAGCGCCACCGAGCAACCGCGCTGGGCCTCCCGGTCACTGCCAATCGTGCCCTCAGCAGTACAGCCCAACAGGAACGCGTTGCGAAAGCGGCCCTCCAAGGACGCCAGCACCTCGTCGATCTCGTCCTCGAAGTGTGCCGTGCTGTGAAAGAGAACAAAGTCCACTGCCGACGGCTCGAGCTGACCTCCCACCTGGGCTATCAACTCCTGCACCGCCAGCCCGCCGTTACCACTCTGGCTGATGGCTGAGGCAAATCTCATGTCGCGTGCTCGTAAGCGCCAAAATGTGCCTGACGAAGGGCCCCCTCCGTGCTGTGGATTGTATGCATGGGACGCCGACGGGCAAGACGAGCCGCCTGGAGGCAGCATGGTGGCGTGTCGACCGACCGTAGCCAGAGCGGGAACTGGCTGCGCCGGCCGCTAGTCTGTATGGTATGCCTTCTTCGCCGGCTTGGCGCAGCGGAAGACGACCCACGAGCAACGGACGGCTCGACCATGATCGACAACGCCACCGAATCACCAACTCTCTGGCAGGTGCGGATTACGCCCAAATCGCCCGGACTGGATGCTCACGCCCGAGATGTGCTCGGCGACATCCATCGGCTGGGCGCCGATCACATCCGGTCGGTCCAGAGCAGCAGGTTCTACTTCCTGGCGGGTGTGCTGGATGAGGCCACGGTAGACCGAATCGCAGCCGAGCTGCTCGTTGACCCGGTCACGCAGCAGTACTACTGTTCTCCAGGATTGACTCGGCGAGCCGATTCGTACACCGCGGTCGAGGTGCACTATCAGCCCGGCGTCATGGACCCCGTCGCCCTCAGCACGCTGGAAGCCATCCGCGAAATGTTGGACGCTGCCGGAACGCCCTCCGGCGCCCGCATCGACGAAGTACGAACCGCTCGACGGTACACAGTTGACGGCGCCAAAGACGAGGCGGAACTGCTCCGTATCGCTCGCCGGGTTCTGGCCAACGACTGCATAGAGTCGGCCTATCTGGACGGCTTCGGGCGCCAGGACCAACTGCCAAGCCGCTTTCCACAGGCACCGCCCGCGAAGTTCGAGTTGCGGACGGTGCAGATCCGGTCCCTGGACGAGGCCGCCCTGGCCGCCCTGTCGCGCGACGCCCATCTGTTCCTCTCCACGGAGGAGATGGAGACCATCCGCGATCACTTCCGCGGGCTGAAGCGAGATCCGACCGATCTGGAGCTCGAGACGCTGGCCCAGACCTGGTCCGAGCACTGCGTTCACAAGACGCTGAAGAGCGACGTGGTCTATCGCGGTACCGGCTTCGGTACAGACGAGACGATAGAGGTTCATTACGACAACCTTCTGGCATCGACCATCGCCAAGGTGACCCGCGACCTGGATCGCGACTGGTGTCTGTCGGTCTTCGAAGACAACGCCGGCGTGATAGCTTTCGATGACGAATACGGGGTGGCCTTCAAAGTCGAGACCCACAACCACCCGTCAGCCATCGAGCCCTACGGCGGCGCCGCCACCGGTATCGGAGGCTGTATCCGCGACAACCTGGGCTGCGGGCTGGGGGCCAAGCCGATTGCCTCGACGGACATCTTCTGCTTCGCCCCGCCCGACTATCCCGACTCGCGCCTGCCCCGCGGCGTGCTGCATCCCAGGCGCGTTTTCAAGGGCGTGGTGGGCGGGGTGCGTGATTACGGCAACCGCATGGGCATCCCCACCGTAAACGGCGCCATATGCTTCGACGAGCGGTACCTGGCCAACCCGCTGGTGTTCTGTGGCTCGGTGGGTTTGATCCCTCGCAACCGAGTGGCCAAGGAGCCACAGGTCGGCGATCGGATCGTGGTGGCCGGCGGCCGGACCGGGCGGGATGGGATTCACGGTGCAACGTTCTCGTCGGCCGAGCTCACCGACACCCACGCCGACGAGTTCTCGCACGCGGTGCAGATCGGCAACCCCATCGAAGAAAAGAAAGTGCTGGACGGCCTGATGCGGGCTCGCGATCACGCGGGCGGCTGCCTGTTCAGTGCGGTTACCGATTGCGGGGCCGGCGGCCTGAGCAGCGCGGTCGGTGAAATGGGTGAGAAACTCGGCGCGGTGGTCGACTTGGAGAAGGTGCCGCTCAAGTACGCCGGTTTGAGGTACGACGAGATCTGGATTTCCGAGGCCCAGGAGAGGATGGTCCTGGCGGTGGCCCCGGATAAGCTGGCCAGAGTGCTGGCGATCTTCGACGAGGAAGACGTCGAGACCGCCGTCATCGGCGAATTCACCGGTGACGGGCAACTCAGCGTGCGGTACGACGGCACGGTCGTCGGCCGGTTGGACATGGACTTCCTGCACAACGGACTGCCCAGGACGAGGCGGACGGCGGAGTGGGCGCCGCCGGCCTCGCCATCTGGCAGACCTGTGCCGCCAAGTGACATTCCGGCGTCGGCGCGCCTGCTGGCGGAACTAAGTAGCTACGACACAGCCTCCAAGGAATGGGTGATCCGGCAGTACGATCACGAAGTACAGGGCGGCAGCGCCATCAAACCACTGTGCGGGCCGGGCGACGGTCCGTCAGACGCGGCGGTTGTCAGACCCAGGCTGGACAGCCACCGGGGCATCGCTTTGGGCTGCGGCATCGCCCCGCAACTGTCGGACGTCGACCCCTACCTGATGGCCATCGCTTCAGTCGATGAGGCGCTGCGAAACGTCATCTGCGTGGGAGGCGACCCGCAACGCACCGCCATCCTGGATAACTTCTGCTGGGGCGGAGTCAGCGAACCGCAGGAACTCGGCGGCCTGGTGCGGGCCTGCCAGGGCGCCCACGACGCGGCCGCGGCCTACGGCCTGCCCTTCATCTCCGGCAAGGATTCGCTCAACAACCAGTTCTCGCAGGATCCGGCCGAGGCCAGGCGTCTGGGCATGCCCGAGCGCATTGCCATCCCCGGGACGCTGTTGATCAGCGCCATCAGCGTGCTTGACGATGTGGGCAGGTGCACTACCGCGGACCTCAAGCAGCCTGGCAATCGACTGATCCTGCTTCGCCCACCTGACGACAAGGCATCGCTCGAGCAGCGGTACGCTCTGCACCTGCGCGTGGCAGCGGCAATCCGCGAGGGTCGCGTCCGGGCCGCACACGACGTCAGCGATGGCGGGCTGGGCGTAGCCTTGGCCGAGATGTGCATGGCCGGCATGCTGGGGGCGACGATCGACCTGGCGGACTGTGGAACGCCGGCGGTGACTCCCGCCGACATTCTGTTCACGCCAGGGCTTACGTCGTACTGTCTGGAAGTTGCCCCCGATGACGACGAGTGGCCGGACGCGGCTGCACTGGGCACCGTTACCGAGAAACGGCAACTGCTGGTAACGCATCAGGATAAAACGATTATGGAACTGGATGTGGCCGATTTGTGCTCCGCGTGGCGCTCTCCGCTGAGCAACGGTCCGGGAGGCGGCAAACGTGGCTGACGTCGGCGTCATCGTGGTTCGAGCGGCGGGCATCAACTGCGATCTGGAAACGGTCCACGCCTGGCGTCAGGCCGGCGCGTCGCCGCGACTGGTCCACGTGAACGAACTGGTGCGCAACCCTGCCATGCTGGGCGAGGCCCGGATCGTCACCATTCCCGGCGGGTTCAGCTACGGCGACGACATCGCCGCTGGCAAAATA
>JANQGB010000301.1 GCA_028277545.1 Phycisphaerae bacterium
GTCGGGTCCCCGGCTGGCGCCCGGGGTGCGGACGGTGCTGTACCGTGGGCCGCTGCCTTTCGACCGCCGAGGATGGGGCGGCAACCATGTTCAGCCGGCGCTGCCGGTGAACACCGCCGCAAAATCCGCCACGTCGGCGAGGTCCACGTCGTTGTCTGCGTCGAAGTCGAGGCAACTGCAATGATCTGGCGGGCCCAGCGGGTAGACGGGAGCCCCAGCCCCCTCAGCGGGGCCGGTCAGGCAGGCTGACAGGCTGGCGAAATCGCCCAGATCGATCCAGCCATCGGCGTCGACATCGCCGGCCGCAGCGATCACCAGGTGTGCCGGACCGCGCAGGTCCGGGATGAGAGTCTCACCTAACGGATAAGCGATGATTTTGTGTGTCAGCGGTGGCTCGGGCTGGCCGAAGGCAACACCCGTTACCCCGTCCGCCAGGGCAACGAAGACAAGCCTGGCCACAACGCTGTTCTCAGCAGTAGACCCGCCCAGAATGGCCACAGAGTAGACGATGTGTCCTCCCTGGACCTGCCAGACGCCCAAGGCGTCATTCCAAGGCGACGCCAAGCCATCGCCTGGCACTATGTCGTCCAGCGCGAGAAGCTCCTCATCGAAGTCCACCAGCACCTGCACGCCATTAGTGGCTTGGGACAGGTCGGACACGGTCAACAGGACAGTAACGCTCTCGCCGGCCCGGACGCAGCACGATCCGGGAGCCGGGTCCAGCGTGAGCGTGTTGGCATCCAGCACCCGGGCTACGTCCTCGGTCTCCGCGGCCGCCGTGACAATCGGCCCTGAGCGGTAGGCCGTAGGCAGGTAGTCAAGCGGCCCGATCTCGGCGAACGGCCGCTGGCAGTTATCTTCCGCGTCGCCGACGTTGAAGAAGCTCGGCTGCATTCCTGCGAAGTCAGCACTGTTCTGGTAGCCGTCGCCGGTTACATCGCCGCCCATGCCGCACTCCGGGTCGGCGGTGCCGGCGTCCCCGTCGCAGTCACTGACGTAGCTCTCCCAGCGCGAAGCCAGAATGGCAAAGTCCAGGATGTCTACCAGGCGATCCTGGGCCGCGTGAGCAGTCTGCAAGTCGCCGGACATCAGCATGTTGGCCCCGGTGAAGTCCACCGACGCTTCGCTCCCGCCAGCGAAGTCCAGGGACATCAACCTGCCGAGCGTATGCTCCGTCGAGGCCTGTATCCAGTCGGCCTCCCGGTCAATGCCGGTCAGCACGGTGGTGCCCAGCCCGCTGGCGTCGAAGCTGATCGGCACGACGGACGTGTCGGCAGCGCCGCTGCAATTGGTGATCGTGAACGTGACGTCCCGAGTCACGGAGTTAGCCAGGCCCTGAACGTGCAGGCTAATGTTGAGCTGCGTCGGGTCCGGGTCTTCGACTCCCGTGATGATTAAGACCAGATCCTCGACCGTCCCCGTCTCCCCCGGTGAGTCGTCAACTACCTCCAGAGTCCAGGTTCCGAAGGAACTCTCGCCATCGAAATCGGAAAGTGTGCCCTCCGGAGAGAATGTGCCAGTGAAGAGAATCTCCGCCTCCACGGGACAGGACACGGATTCATCGTCAAACCTCGCGAACCAGTGGCTCAGTCCATAACTGAGGAAGCTGATGCCGTTGTCTGACGTGATTTCAACACGGGTACCCGACGGGGAAATCAGGGTGATGTCCAGATCGTCGTTTCGGGAGTGCGTTGTGTACAGCGCGATATCCACGTCTTCGACCACCAAGCTGTCCGGGACATTCAGGTCAATGAGCAGGGTTCCGTTGTCCGGGATCGGTGTCGAGGCACCGGCGTAGCCGTAAATGCCCGTGTTGTCGTAGTCGAAGGCATCGTTCAGCATTAGCAGGTCCAGGTCGGAGGTCAGGGCACGGTGCGACGGCTGCAGTGGCGGGTAGCCCATC